>DAOSBX010000001.1 GCA_035361075.1 Candidatus Hydrogenedens sp.
CTTTATAATCTATTTCTAATATGCTAATATAAAATAAAACTTATTCAGAGATCTCATATATATAAATGAAATAATAATTATTCCTAAAAAAAGTACAACAAGAGCAAGAAAATAAGGTAATATTGATTTCTTTACAGGTCGAAATTCTTCTGGAAGTAAGTTTATTCTTATCATATTTCTGCTAATCCTCGTGCTGTTAAACCGAAGGCGACAGCAAATTTGGCTGAATGTTCCTTAAATATATTTAAAGATGGTGAATTTGACAGTGCAACTTCTTTTGTTATTAATTCGACAACTTCTACAGTATCGACATTAAATTCTTCAACTAATGTTTCTCCAATAACTGGGTAACATGAAACCCCACCACATAATATAATTCTCTGAACGGGTTTTTCGTAGAGTTGGTGTTCAAAGAAATCGAAAGAACGGCGAACCTCAGAAACCATACGATTCATAGGGGCAGTCATGATTTCTTTAATAGTTTTTTCTCTGTATCTTGTGGTCTCTTCAATTGGAGTAGCATCTAATACAAGTTCTTCATCAAGAGGCGCTAACGGAGAGACGGGTTCTGGAATTTCTTCGGCTTCAACTGCTTCATGAGGTTCCGCTTCAACTACGTCTTGAAGTTCTGCCTTCGGTGCAATTTCCTTACTTGCATCTATTAGTTCTTTTTCCGCCTGACGTCTATCACAATGCTTCTCTTTAATGATGGAATCGAGGATATCTTTTGCACCCCACATAAGGTCTCTTATAAAAACAGATTTCATGTCCCGAACAAAGTGAATACTTGATGAAGAATAACCGATATCAAAAATAGCAATAGTTTCTTCTTTGTGTAATAAATTACTCCGTTCTATTGCATTGAGAATAGCAATAGAATCAATGTCAAACACAGAGCATTGAATTTCACATGATTGAAATATATTAAGTCGACTATTAATAGCCTCTTTTTTAGCAGCAACTAATAGAATTTGAGCTTGATGCCCTTTTTCGTTTCTTTCTTCTGAAATTAAATCCCACGAAAGATATACCTCATTTAAATCAAATGGAATATATTGTGACGCTTCTCTTTGAACAGCCTGATCTAATGTATCATTACTTTTTAATGTAATTTTTGGATAACGGACAACCGCTGTATTTCCTGGTAATGCAGTTACAATTAGACTTTGTTTATAGGATAATCCTGTTAATGCAGTGAGTATTGCATTTACTTGAGCTTTTACAGGGTCCATGTTTGATAGTTCTATATCTATTTCAGCGTATCCAACTTCTTCTACTAATATTTTTTTCCCATACTTGGATGCTTGAAGTGCTTTAACAGAATGAGCACCCAAGTCAATACCAATTACCTTTTTCGGTCGAGTAAAAGATTGCACTCTTTATATCCTTATGTTTTAGCACTTTGTTTAATCGTGTCAATTATTATATCATACCTAATCATATCTTAAAAGTCAAATTTTTCTTTACAAATTTTATCATATGATATTAATAATATCATATTACACATCAATTGTCAAGAATAAACTCAAAAAATTTAAATAAAATATTTAATTTAAAAAAATCCCGCGAGTGCCGTCGGACCATTGGAAACGTTGCGAACCTAATTTCAATAAAGTGGGTGTTCTCACGGTAGTCATCCGGCTTCCTTCCACTTTGAAGGCATGTCGTAGGCTACACGAATATTGCACTCGGCTTTGAACTCCCTAAAATTAGTTTTAAGGAACCACGTTTCTCGGTCCATATCGTACACCGCAGGAAAACATAATATCTTATAATACTATCTAATAATAACATGAATTCACTAAAAAAATCATTTTTTGTTTTTTTAATTAAAAAAAATATCCACAATTTCTAAAAATATTTTTTACAATTTTTAAAACAATATTTTTAATTTTTTATTTAATTTTAATTGTAACTAAAAAAATAAAATAAAAAAAATTTTTTCTACATTGAAATTAACGTTAATTATCAAACAAAATTTTTAAGTATGAATAAATGGGGAGTATTTGATAATCTTATCTTTTTTATGATATAATTTTTTTCCCGTTACATTGCTCCGAAAAAAACAAGTGATTTATGTTTTTGTATTTTTCCAAAAAAGGAGAACAAAAGTGAAAACGTATATACCAAGAGAAAGCGAAATTAAAAAAAAGTGGTATCTTATAGATGCTGAAGGTAAGGTTTTGGGAAGAATTGCGGCAGAGGCTGCAAAACTTCTTCGCGGAAAACATAAACCTTATTTTACCCCATTTATGGATTGTGGAGACCATGTAATTATTATTAACGCAGAAAAAGCAGTGGTTACTGGAAATAAAGAAGAGGATAAAATGTATTACCGCCATTCAGGTTATAAAGGCGGATTGAAACAGATGACGTATCGTCAAATGATAGAGCGTCATCCGACTCGTGCTATGGAATTGGCTGTTTGGGGTATGCTTCCACATAATCGTTTAGGAAGAAAAATCGTAAAACATCTAAAAGTTTACGCTGGCAGTGAACATAAACATCAAGCACAAAACCCAGAAGTTTGGGAAATCAAAGATTAATTTTTATAGGAGGATATAAAAACCGTGATAGACGCAAAAACAAAAGAAATTGTAGCAACAGGCAGAAGAAAAAGAGCGGTTGCCCGTGTCCGAATTAAACCTGGAACAGGGAAATTTACTGTTAATGGGAAACCCATTGAGGAATATTTAGCACGGGAAGTGTTGGTACGTATAGCAAAACAAGCTCTTGTCGTCACAGGGATGGACGGAATGTATGATATTCGTGCCCTTTGTGATGGCGGTGGTCTTTCAGGTCAGGCAGGGGCATTACGGCATGGTATTGCTCGTGCATTATTAGAAGCAAATGAAAATTTACGAACAACACTGAGAAATTACGGTTTATTAACCCGTGACCCAAGAGAAGTCGAACGGAAAAAATACGGGAAACCAGGTGCTCGCAAACGCTTCCAGTTCTCAAAACGTTAATCCATTTTTAGATATAGAAATTATAAAAGAGCGAAACCAGATAGTTTCGCTCTTTTTCTTTTGAACAATATTATATACTTTATAGATATAATATAATAATAGGTATAAATTCTATATTAATTAAAAAACAACTTTATAAGGTGTCATTGAATTATTAAGTTAGAAAATACTGTAGTAAAATTATTATGCACGTTTTATTTGGTGATTATATAATACGATCCGCTGGGGGATTGTTATGAAGGAGAAAAACGATGGAATTAATGAATATAGTGAAGATATCAGCAAAGGAATAAAGTGCTTGCAGGTACCTGCACGCAGCCGGACTGTTCAGAACTTGCCCGGACTGCCCATACTGTCAATCCAAACAGATAGGCTGGATAAGACATATCCAAGTGTTACTCCTGCGGTCACGAATGATCACAGAGAAAAGTAGGGGAACCCCAGATTGGATATAATAATCTATTGATTTTGGTGAAGTTGTTTGAATTGAAGATATCAATGTATAGGGCGAGATATGAGTTAAGAATGATTTTATCGCACTGTATATGGCTGTATCGGCTATTACGAGAAGGGAGATATCGTAGTGTGGAGATAGAGAATAAGCAGTTGGGGATGAGGTGGAGGCAGATGGAAATTATTTCGGGGGTTGTAGGCGAGGTAAGCGAGACAGTGGCGCAGAAAAGATGCCGGTGTTTGGGATAATTGAGCAAGAGGGTAGGGTAAGGGTGGAGGTGTTATCGCATGTTAAGGTAGAGACACTACTTCAGGAGATATCAAAAAAGGTGAAGCAGGGCAGTATTATACCGACCGGTATAAGGCATATGATACGCTTGTGATGAATGGGGAATATTTTAAGCATTTAAGGATAAACAAGGGACAGAGGTTTACCAATGGCAGAGTGTGTATTAGTGAAGTAGAAGGTTTTGGGAATTATGCTGAGGAGTGGTTGATGAAGTTTTATAGGGTGATTGCCAAGAATTTTGCTTATTACTTATAGAATTATAATTTTGGTATAATCATAGAAATGATGATTTATATGAGTTAATTTTAATCTCAATCCTATTAGTGGATTCAAAATGATAATTACCAGGTGATTTTACGTTAATAGTAATATTTATGGGTTGTCTATTTATAATAAATAATATTTGCGAATAGGAAATCTTGGTGAATAGATTTGGTCGAAGAGAATTCCTAAAAAAGACTTTGGCGATGACAGGGATGTATATCCCTTTTATTAACCATATTTCAGCCTTTGGGGAAGAAGAATGCATAACTCCCACACTCAGAGATTCAATGAAACGAGTATCCAAATGTTGTCTGGCTTGGCTTAATCCCGCCGAAAATTACCGACCAACAGGTGGTTATGAGGTTGCACATGATACGGGACGCTGGTGGGACGCGATGTTGAGGTATGAAGCGGTAAGTGGGGATAGGATACCACCAGATATTGAGAAGTATATGATGGAAAACCTATATACAATGACAAATAATCCTGCTGGGTTATTAATGAATATGTTTGGACCGCCTGAATCACAGGTAATCAACCTCCATAATATTCGTGAGACAATGCTTACTTATACTGCCTTGGTAAAATATAGAAAAAATGATTGGGCTTGTAAGCAGGGGAAAAAACTGGTTTCAGCTATTAACAGTACACTTAATCCAGATGGGCAATTAAATTATGAGCAATTAAAATCTCTAATAGAAGGGAGGAAAATCAATTCGGATCCGTTAATGTGTCCCTCCTCTCCTCCAGGAAAATGGTTTGACTCAACTGGTACTACGGGCAGAGCCATAGAGGCAATGCTGTATTTTTCAGAGGTTACAGGTGATGATAGTGCGTTTCAGCTTGCAAAACGTTTAGTGGAAGTGCATCTGTGTATGATTATAGATCCAAGTGGTAAAGTACGGTCTGAACTCCTTAACCCAAATCATGTGGGGCATAATCATTCATATTGTGGAACATTGCGAGGATTATTATTGTATGGGCTTAAAACTAACGAGCAAAAATATGTAGATGCTATTCTCAATACATACCGTAATGGACTATGGGGAACAACTATTAGTTACTCTGGATGGACTCCTCATGATTTAGGCAAACTACGTTTTCCCAATGAGGATGGTGACCCTGTGGGGGAACATGGTAGTTGTGCTGATGTTATGTTACTTGCACTTTGGTTAGGACTGCGGGTTGGACAGACCGACCTTCTGGATGATGTAGAACGACTAATTCGTGCAAGACTTTTACCATCGCAAATAAAAGACAAAAATAATCTGAGAAATGATGGTGCATGGGGTGTATACGGCCATCCTTTCGGTTTTGGTTCTATACTTGATGTATTTACAGCGGTACTCCATGCACTCGTAGAAGTAGATAGTCATACAGTATCCGTTCTTCCTGATGGAACATGTTCGATAAATCTGCACTTTACATGTGATACCCCATATGTGTCAATTGTTTTAAAAAGGGAAAAGGTAGCAACACTCTCTATTATTCCCAAGAAAAAGTCACAATTGCGAATTCGTATACCTTCATGGACTCCACGAAATTCTGTTCGAGTCCTTATTGATGGCAATGAAATAACACCTGTTTGGGATGGTTCTTGGATGGTTTTAGATGTTACAAAGATTGCGGATAGCAATACTATCCTCGTTCAGTATGAACTTCCTGAAAGAGAAACTACCGAAGTAATGCCTATCAGCAAGAAAACTTTTAAGTTATCATGGCGTGGAGATGAAGTTATCACATCTGAACCACCTGTACCGATTTATTCAAAAAAGGATAGTAGTGGGTAGGCAATACATCTTTTATGTTCGCTATATTTCAAAAAATAACTGCTATTGTGAATATACAAAACTTATTTGTGTAGTTCACAATTTTGCATTTTTTACTTTTTCAGTTTTCGGTAGTTGAAACTCCAATCTAAAATGAAAATGTTCCAGGAACTGTAAGTACTTTTTCAGATACCCTTTTTGGCTGATTTGCAGTCTTGTCCATTTGTATATATTTGCAGTATATAGGAACCTCAGGAAGTATACTTTGTATCTCAATAGTTAAATTATCAGTATTCGCTGTGATATTTAATATAGCACTTCTATACTTCACATTTTTTATAGAAAATTCATTTATATTCTCGGGTAGTTTTGGACTAATTTCTAACATATCAGGTTTAGGTGTTATTCCCATAAATCCGTAAACAAAAATTGAAGGTAATAAACTACTTTCAAAAAATTCACAGTCTATTCCTAAACCTCCTGGTGTGTTGCAACCTTGTAATGTTGTCCCTTGTTTTCCATCTTCATAATATTTCCTATATCCACCAGCAGTACGAACTTCTTTTTCCCATTCTACAATTTTTTTAAGACGTTGCCATGCATTATCAGGACCTAATGTTTGTAACCTTGCCCATAAGTCGTAAAAAGAAAAACCTAAAACCGCACCGCCATCCTGAACCTGTCCGCCCCATGGAATATTTTCAGGATGTGCCCAGCAGAAGATATACCAATCAATATTACGTAATGTTGTTGCACGGGGACCAAATCGCCAATGGTAGATATCATCGCCTTTCGAGGTGTCTGATTCAATAATTCGTTCCCCATTAAGCCATTTGAGAATTTCGGTTGCCTGTTCTTGAGATGCAATTCCATACCAGATACAATCGAGATTCAAGAATGTAAATCCGTAGTCGTGCTTATCTCCACTACGGTCAATACAGGTAAAAAATCGCTTTTTATCATTATCCCAGAACAAAGATTGGGCTTTTTCTCTGACTTTTTGGGCATGTTCACGAAGTTCTTTTGGGTCCAGGGCAAGGGCTCCACAGGGGATATTCCATTCTGGGTGTTGCAGGATCGCCTCTTCTATTTCTGCCATGGCAAGTAAAGATGCATGGTATTGATTTGTAGCATAACAATCATATCCACCAAAGGGTAACAAGTCCCAATAATTACTTCCTATTCCGTGTCCAATATTAAATTCTTTTCCTTTTTCTGTAATTTTGTAGCCAGGGATACCATCATGTCCTACCCAGGGGTTGACGATACAAAAATTAGCATTGCCACCTAATTCTTTCCGCTGATATTGGAGTGCTAACCGCATTTTATTAATTACCTGTCGTAAAAAGTCAATATCTCCTGTCCAGTTAAAATAATATCTGCAAGCTAAAATGTAAATAGGGTTGTTAATCGTATGGCGTGTATCAAAAAGGGAGAAAAAAGAGTCAATAAGGAATGTTCCAGAGCATGGTCCAGGTGCCAAACAGATACGAATCTGGTCTATAGTTCCATTCCATTGTGGATGTTTGTAAACGGGAATATGTGAATGAGCCCATCCAGGTGGGGTGAGTGCTGTGTTCTGATAATAGAAATAGAATCTTCTTTCAGGTGTAAACTCTGTATCTCCAACTCGTTTCCATTCCATATAAGGGAGTGAGTTGGTTTGTGTCTGAATATCTCGTTTCCAACGCAATTGAAAAAACGGAATATCCTCAGCAGTTAGATTTAAGTTAGAAATTGACGTAAGGGTGGGAGAACCTTCCCCTGTAATTTCCAATTTCCACTTGTTTTCAACAATACCATGCGAAATCACATTTTGTAGTTTCCACTGTTTAATTGCATTTTCTCCGCAATTAGAATCGTTTTTAGCATGTCGCAAATTATCGCCTACCCAGCCAGGAACCTGTTCCAAAGGTTGAAAATGCCAGCCTATCCCTTTATCTTTTTGTCCAAAGGTTTGTGTCCATAAGGGGAATGGCCAACCTGCATCATATGCATGAGAAAAGTGCTGATGTGTGTCAATATAGCCTTCATCATCAATACGAATAGATAAAAGGTCTTCCCTGTGAACCTCCTGTATGGGTTTATTCCTCTGCGGGTCTATAAAATCATTTACCCATGTATCTGCACAAAGTAGATATTCTTTATTAAAAAGGGTGTGACCATTCCCGAGTCTCTTAGAAAGGTGATACCATAAATATTCTGTCATTATTGTGCTAACTTCATTATCATCTGGAATTACAAAACGGGTAAAATTTTCAGGCAATAAATAATCCTCTGAAAAGGAGTTTAATAAAATAGAAAAGCATGCAATAGTTAAAAGAAGTAAGTGTGTTTTCAACATATCTATGTACCTTTTAGTAGAGGTTAATTTGTTAGCAAATATACATATTTGATAGATTTTTGAGTAATGTATAAGTATGATATATTGTATTTATTAAAAAACTTCTATTTGTTGAATGACGGGTTAACAATAACAGATTTAATATAGGATAATAAAATATGAAGATAACAGTTATTGGGACGGGGTATCAGGGGCTGGTTGTGGGTACTTGTTTTGCAGAAAGTGGGCATATTGTGACCTGTGTTGACTGGGAGAAGGAACGGATTGAATTACTTAAACGAGGTGATATTCCTATATATGAGCCTGGATTGAGTGAACTGGTTTCACGGAATATAGAAGAGGAACGGCTTTTTTTTACAGATTCTTTGGATGATGCAATTCAAAATTGTCTTCTTATTTTTTTATGTATGGACATAGTTTCATACCCATCAATAGATGATGTGGTTCAACCGATATTGGATGTCGCAAAGGTTATTGCACGAGTAATGACAGGATATCGAATTGTTGTTAATAAAATAACCTCACCACCGGGAACAGCGGATAAAATTAAGGCGGTAATGAAGGAACACACACAACACCCATTTGATATTGTTGTTAACCCGGATTTCTTAAAACAGGGCACAGCAGTTGATGATTTTCTCCGTCCGGATCGTGTCGTTGTCGGGTGTGAAGATGTCCGTGTTCAGGAAATTATCAAAGAGTTGTACAGTCCATTTCTTCGTACAGGTAAACCCTTGTTAATAATGAGTTTACGTAGTGCAGAATTAAGTAAATATGCAACAGCAGTTATGTTAGCTGGACGCGTCTCGATAATTAATCAAATAGCAGAGTTGTGCGAGGCTTGGGGGGCTAACATTAGTGAAGTTCGGGAAGCAGTCGGGGCAGATAGTCGTATTGGGTTAAATTTTCTATTTCCTGGTATTGGCTATGGCGGAGTATGGTTGCCAAAGGATGTGGATTCATGTATCCTTTTCGCTAAAGAGAAGGGAATTTCGTATCATATTTTCGAATCTATTCAAAAAGTTAATCAAGAACAGCGTGAAAAGTTCTTATCAATGGTTTTAAAATACTACAATAATTGTGTGGAAGGACGAGTATTAACGATTTGGGGTGCTTCATTTAAGGCACGAACGGATGATATACGTGGGGCACCTTCTATCTATATTATAGAGGAATTGTTAGGTCGTGGTGCTAAAATAAGAATTTTTGACCCATTGTCAGGACCTAAATTAAAAGAAAAGTTTGGAAATCAGATTGATATTGCTACAAAACAGTATCCACCTTTAGAAGGTAGTGAAGGTTTGATTATTTTAACAGAGTGGAATGAATTTCGTCGGCCTGATTATGAACGGATGGCACAATTAATGAAAGAAAAGGTAATTTTTGATGGACGAAATTTATATACACCTAAAACAATGGCTTCTTATGGTTTTCGATATTACAGTATCGGTAGACCCCCAGTAGAGTAGGATATTTTATGAGCAATGAATTAAGTTCATCATTTGTCGGTATAAAAAGTAGAGTGTTATCTATACCAATTTCACCAAGAGACTCTATGAAGTATTCCGCGGGAATACATGAAACCAATACTATTTTTTATGATGATAGAAATGAACCATTATTAGTCCATCCTATGTATGCAGTTGCTTTAACATGGAAAATCTCCTCACAATTTAGTACCTATTGGGATACAGCTGATTTTCCTATGAATGTTTTGGAACGGCAGGTTCATTATCTTGAAGAACTTCGTTGGTATCGTTCTTTTTTTGTAGGAGAAACATTGCATATCCAGGGAGAAATAAAAGCAGTGGTACCTCATCTTGCAGGAACATTATTCTGGATTGATTATACAGCCACAGATGATAAAGGTGAGGTTGTCTTCATAGAAGGTTTGGGGGCTTTATTAAGAGATATAAAGTGTAAAGATGAGGGAATAGGTAAGGAGTTGTTTTATCGTAATGCTACAGACCTCCAAAGGGGAGAAGAGACAATGTGGGAGGATAAAATTAATGTAAGTGTGGTAGATGCTCATATTTATGATGCATGTAGTGAAATACACTTCCCAATACATACATCATGGGCTTTTGCTCAAAAAGTGGGATTACCTGCCCCTGTTTATCAAGGAACGGCAACCTTGTCACAGGTAGTCCGCAAGTTCTATGAACATGATTTAGAACCACCTCAAAACAGGATTGAATATTTGTATGTCCGTTTTTCGTCTTTTGTTTATGGTGGGGATGAATTATTATTAAAGGTTAGACAAAGTAAAGGTGATGAATCTAATAAAAAATTGTATTTTTTTGAAGTGACAACACCGAGGAATGATTATGCAATAAAACATGGTAAAATTGTTTTTGTTAGTTAGAGTCCTAATGAATTTTGATAGGAGGAAAAGATGAAAAGTGAAGACAGAAAATTATTGTGGCACAGCGTAGATTACTGGGCAAGTGTTAAGCCCGAATCTGAGGCAGTTGTTTTTGGTGATACTCGTATGACATGGAGACAAGTAAAGGAAAAGGTCGATTTATTAGCAGGCTCTCTTGTGAGTATGGGAGTTGAAAAAGGAGATTGTATTGCCTTGTTATCTATGGCATGTCCTGAATTTATAACAACCTTTATGGCAACATCCAAAATAGGAGCAATATGGCAGGGAATTTCGCCAAAGTTTTCAAGGGATGAAATTTATTACTTCCTTTCAGATTCCCAACCGAAAGTGCTAATAGCATTAGACCACTATATGAATATCGGTTTATTAGAAATGATACTTGACTTTAAGAATAAATTTCCGTTTTTGCATGAGGTTGTTATCATTGGTGACCCAAAAGGAAGTGGTTTAATAGAGTTTAATGAGTTTTTATGCAAGAATACGTCTGAGTCGGAGAAGTTGTTGGAAAAAAGAATTAAAGAGGTCAATGAGAACGACCCAGTATTGCTAATGTATACTTCTGGCTCTACAGGGAAACCGAAAGGAGTTATTCATACCCATCGTGCAGTGATGTGTAGTGCACAGGTGGAAAGTAAGTATATGTATTGGGATTCCGATGCTCGTATATTGCTTCACTTTCCTATAAATCATGTTGCTGCAGATGTAGAAATGGGATATACCGCAATATATAATGGTGCCACGATTGTATTGATGGATAGATTTCTCCCAGAAGGTTCATTAATAGAAATTGAGAAGGAGAAAATTTCACATTTAGGTCAAGTCCCTGCAATGTATTTAATGCAAATGAGCACAGCCAAATTCCGTTCTATGGACTGGAGTTCTATGAAGGTTATGGTTTGGGGTGCTTATGCTGCGAATGAGCGAATGGTTAGAGTATTGTCAGAGGTTGCTAAGGAAAATAATTTTATGTTGTTAACAGGTTATGGCTCAACAGAAGTTTGTGGTTTTACAACGTTTGCCTCACCTGATGACCCTATTGAGTTACTGTTCAGTTCTACAGGACGCATTGTGCCTCCATACGAGGTGAAAATTGTAGATGAAGAACGAAAAGAATTACCAAAAGGGAAAATAGGGGAAATTGCTTTTCGGGGTCCAGTTATTATGAAGGAATATCTAAATAATCCTATTGCTACTTCTCTTGTTAAGGATAGTAATGGATGGTTTTATACTTCGGATTTAGGATGGGTCGATGAAAAAGGGTATTTGTTCGTGTGTGGTAGGAAATCGGAGATGTATAAAACAGGTGGTGAGAATGTTTTCCCTAAAGAGGTAGAAGATGTCCTTGAAATGCATCCTTCTGTGTTGATGTGTGCGGTAATTGGTGTCCCAGATAGCCTTTATGGAGAAGTTGGGCATGCTTTTGTTGTGCCTAAACCTGGAGCCATAATAAAGGAAAATGAACTGAGAGATTATTGCCGTCGCCATCTGGCAACATTCAAAGTCCCGCGTCGGTTTGATGTTCGACCTGTGCTTCCGATGCTTACTAATGGCAAGATAGATAAAATGACACTTCGCCAATGGATTGCTTCATAGAGGATTAAAAAATAAACATTTTAATTTCTGGTTTTAGTTGTTTGTGTTTCAATAAATTTGTCCCAGAGTTGTTGTTCAATATAGAGGTATCTAAATACACCAGGTCGAATGGAGTAAACCTCTTTCATATATGGGGAGTTACTTAAAAGTTCTTCGAGTCGTTCGGAAAATTCAGGAGAAATAATAATGAAGGGAACTTTAATATCTTCTGTAATAGGTATTTCCTGCCAAAACCCTTTTTTCTCAATTTTGCGAAGGTACCAAGGGATAGGCCAGTAATCATTATTTGATGATATAACAAATACAATAGGCTCACGGTTCTCATGTTTTAGTATGTCAGATAATTCATAAATACGTCCCATCATTTTTACTAACGAGGTAGTTGTATGAGCGTATACATAAGGGTTAGAGATGTCTGCGTAATAGATGTAATTCCCTTGATAAGTTAAATATCCCAAATGAATGGCTCCAATAAATAGTAGGATAAATAAAATAATTCTCAACCATATTCTTCGGAATGTAAACCAGAAAAATTGAAAACCGACACCAGCGAAGATAATCATACCTAAGAGTGGAAATAAAATGTTCCAAGGAGTTTTGTATGGAATGAGGGAGAACAATAGAAAGGTAGAAAAGAAAGAGATGAAGAGGAATATGTTTATTGCTATGGTAGTACGTTCTTTTTGGGAGTATGTTCTCTTTATGAATATTATGACGAGTTTAAGGACAAAAGAGATTATGCCGATGATGCAAAGAGGGATTATAATGCCTTCCGTCCATACAGGTCCAACCGTTTTATTAAAGTGAGTTATTATTTGTAAATAGTACCACCATGGTTTGTCATGAATTCCAGAAGAACCTTCTCCCGATGCTCTTACTATATATGTTTGATAGGCTTTGAAAAAGTCGATGAGACCTTGCCAGTTTGTGAAGAAGGAAGAATATAATAAAATCCAGGGGATAATAAACACAATAAAAAAAAGTAAAAGGTGTTGCCATGTCTTTCTTGTTGAAAACGTTGTGTTTGTGGATGGGTCATTTTCAGCAGTTATGTGTCGGGTTTTAAATAAAAAAAATGAGGTTGCTATGATTGCGAGACCTGTAGAGAAAAGAATGACAACAGTTGTTTCTTTCGTCGCAAAAGCAAGAGATAAAAAAAGCGCAGTAAACACTGTAGTTGATGTTTTGGGCTTATTAATATAAGCCCAGACAGAGAAAATGAATAAAGTGGCAAATAAAACAAAGAGAATTTCATGGATATAATATCTACTATAGAAGAAAAAGGCATGAGATATGGCAAGAAAGAGGGAAGACACTAAAAAAGCAATAGTACCGATGTATTTTTTAATAAAAAATAGAGGTAGAAAAAGAAGGATACTAAATAATAAGGGGACTATACGGAACATTGCCTCATTTGTATCCTTAAACTGATGTACTTTATAAAGATAAAAGACAGGAAGGGTAGAATAATATAAGAGTGGTCCGTGATGTTCGTAAGGGTCGTATTTGTAAATACCTTTTTCTAATAATATTCCTGCTTTGTAAGCTTGATTCGCTTCGTCACAATGCATCGGGCGGAGCGAGATTCCCTGCAAACGTGTTAAGATAATAACAGTTAAAAATAGAAGATAGATAATAACGAACAGTGTATTTAGTAAAATTTTTTTATCCATGGATTTATTTTTAGTTTTTATTTAATTATGGACACTTATAAATAAAAAGGCAAATTTGTAGTCAGATAAAAAAAGTGCCACTTTTACAAAAGTAAAAGTGGCACATATCTTCGAAGAATAGATTATTCTTTTCCGTAAATTTCAACTTCAATATAATGATTCATATCATTGTAAGAGTTGCCATTGCTATAAAGGCGAACATATCTGCCTTTTACACCATCATCAATACCAATAAGTCTGCCTTTATTATTCTCAATATATTCTTTATCTTTTCCAATACCTAATCCAGAAGAGTTGTCATAATCATTATTGTAAACTTGTTTTCCTCCATCTTTGAATTCAGGGTCATTACCAACTGTTACGATGAAATCTTTGTAAACGCGTTTTCCTTCATGGAAATGCCAGACAACAATCGCATAGATTGTAAGTTCTTTTTCGAGGTCGATTTGAACCCATTGAAGTCCAGCAGGAAGTTCAACCACACTCTTTTTACCATAATCTTTGTCGCCATCTGTAATTTGTTTTAGTTGTCCACGAGTAGGAGGAACACTGCTGGTTACAGGTTTATCTTTGGATGCAAGTTTGCAACCTTCGGGAACATAATAAGGGGGACGATCTTTGTAGTCTTCAGGTTCAAGATTAGGGCTATAGTAGTCAATAGGAGTGCCACCAAAGAAAGGTTCAGGGAGTTCAATTTTTAATTCAACCTTGCCCGCTGGTGGTGTGGCATCTGCACTCATAGCAGATGTGCTTGATAAGAGAAGTAAGCTAAACATCGTAAACATAAAGGTTGCAAGTGATAGTTTAAAGTAATTCATAATTAACTCCTTCTGATTGTTTTGGGTTAAATTAATTTATGGTCGAAAGACATGATATGTTTAATTTTCAGGTCCAACAGGACGATTAATTTTATCATAAATTTGACCCTATATTCATCTTTTGGGTTTTATTAAAACCTTCTTTGAAAGATTCATTATATAGAACGATTTTTTTAGCTATTATATTTAATGTCTTTTGTAAGATTGGGCATCTTTTATCAAACAACAAAGTGAATTTGTTAAATAGTTTATTTTAAATTCGGTAAATAGCAAAAATTAAAAGAATCATTTTTACTGAAATTTATTATTAAGTTAGAATGGAAAATCTATCTTGAAAAGGTTTTTATGTCTCTTTTAGGTATATAATGAATCATAGAAATTATTACGCAATTATTTTATAAGTGTTTTATTTCATTTGATTTGTTGGTAAAAGAGGGAATAGAGTTTTTCATAATTCAGAGATTTGTTGAATTTCATTTTGACAATTGTGTATAAATGGTGGTAAATTATTATTTACTTATCATTAAGTATATAAAACAATTGAAAATCTTAACCAAGATGAGGGTAAGACCTATGGCTACAAAAGAGGATTTAAAAGCAAAAGATGCAGCAATGGAACTTGCCGAAGAGGCACGAGAAACAGAATGGAAATTCCCAAGTTTTACTGCTGAGATGTTTCGTGGGAATTTTCGCTGGGATTTACTACATCCCTATCCTGCTCAATCGGAAGAAGACAAGAAGATTGGTGATGAACTGATAGCAAAAATTAAGGACCTTCTTGATAAGTATGTTGACCCGATTGAGATAGATAAGACAGGAGTCTATCCTAAAGAAGCGTTGGAAAAGATGAAAGAGATGGGCTTATTTGGAATGAAAATAAAGCCAGAGTATGGTGGTTTAGGCTTGTCGGTTACAAATTATGCCCGTGTTTTATCATTTATTGGGAGTTACTGTCAAAGTACAATTACATGGTTGTCTGCACATCAGAGTATTGGTGTTCCTGAACCCCTTCGGACGTTTGGTACGGAAGAACAAAAAAAGAAGTATTTGCCTCGTGTGGCAAAGGGTGAAATTTCAGCCTTCGCTTTAACGGAACCAGAAGTCGGTTCAGACCCAGCTCAGATGAAAACGACGGCAACACCATCCCCTGATGGTTCATACTATATTTTAAATGGTACGAAATTATGGACGACCAATGGTCCAGATGCAGATGTGATTGTTGTAATGGCAAAGACGCCCCCAAAGATTAAGAACGGAAGAGAAATTCCTCAAATTACAGCATTCATAGTTGAAACAAGCTGGCCAGGTGTCGAGGTTGTGACTCGTTGCAAATTTATGGGTCTTAAAGGACTGTCCAATGGGATGTTAAGATTTAATAATGTGAAGGTTCCTACTGAGAATATTATTGGTAAACCTGGCATGGGATTGAAGATTGCTCTTACTACATTAAACACAGGTCGCTTAGGTGTGCCATCTGCAGGTGTCGGGGCAGCGAAGAGATTTCTTGAAGATGCGGAATGGTGGGCAAAGAACCGTGTTCAGTGGGGAAGACCAATAGGACAACATCAAGAAATTGCTAAGAAAATCGCTAATTTCGCCGCAAATACATTTGCTACTCAAGCCATGGTGTTTATAACATGTTCCTTTGCGGACAAGAAGAATGCAGATATACGATTAGAAGCTGCTGCGGCAAAATATTTTGCAACTGAATTTGGCTGGCAGGGTATGGACGATTTACTTCAGACCTTAGGTGGTAGAGGTTATGAAATGGCAGAATCCCTTTATAATCGTGGGGAAAGGCCTTTCTTTGTTGAACGTGTTATGCGTGATATGCGTGTTGGTCGAATCTTTGAGGGTTCTTCTGAAATTATGCACCTAATCATGGCTCGTGAGGCTTTGGACACTCACTTCGGTTTAGTAATGCCAATTATGAAGCCACAAAAAGGACAAAGTGTGTTAAAGGCTGTTTTGAAGGCAATAGGATTTTATATGAAATGGTATCCAAAGTTATGGTTACCCACATCCATTAATTTCAATGTGAAGAAATTGAACGCTACGAATAGAGACCATTTGAAGTATACTGCGAAAACATGCAAGAAACTCGCTCGTAGCATTTTCCATACAATGGCTAAGTATGGTCCGAAATTAGAGAATGAGCAATTAATTTTAGGAAATTATGTAGATATTGGTGTTGACCTTTTTGTAATGGCTTCCTGTTTGTCTTATGCTGAGTATTTAATGAATAAAAATCCTAATGATGATTCGCCACAAGATTTGGCTGATTTGTTCTGCAAGAATGCACGTCAAAGAATAGAAAATAATTTCAAGGCAGTTAAGAAAAATCACAACTATATGTATAGGAAAGTCGGTGATAAATTGTTGGAAGGAAAATATCGTTGGTTAGAATTTGATGTATATGAAGGTTTGCCACCAAAGTATCGGGATTATGAAAAAAATTTACCAAAGTTTCCTGATGCAACAACATAAATATCAGTATTGAGAAGTATAAACTCTGGATAACTATGATGGTCGGAGAGGCTAACTATAGCCTCTCCGACAGTCTTATGTAGTGCAGTGCTAATTATATAAACCTTTGATTGCATTTAAACGGATTTTAAACAAATCGCAAAACATTTTAACAGAATCTTTTAAGGGGTGAACTCTCGATTCTTTGCGATTTCTCCAACGTGTAGGAACTTCTTTAATTTTAAGATTATGTTTTTCTGCAATAAACAAAATTTCAGCATCAAAACTAAACCGATTTAAGGTTTGTCTTGGGAAAATAATTTGAACAGCTTTTTTAGTAAAGCATTTACATCCACATTGTGTATCCTTAAAGTGAGTTAATCTAAAAAATCGTAGAATAAGATTATAAATTTTTCCCATGAGTTGTCGATAGAAAGGTTGAGAAATTTCAATTATTGATTCAGGTAACGCTCTTGAAGCTATGGCTACATCATAACCTTGTTGAATTTCATTGATAAGTTTTTGAGTTTCTTCAATAGGGGTAGAAGCATCTGCGTCATAAAAGCAACAAATATCTCCATTGGCATGATGAAGCATGGCTTCTTTGACAACTTTACCTTTTCCCTCGTTTGTGGTAAATTGAATAACTTTGATTTGTTCAGGATATTGTTCCGCCCAATGATTGGCTTTCTGGACTGTGTTGTCCTTACTACCGTCGTCAGAGATTATAATTTCAAAGGAAAAAGATTGCTTTTTCAAATACTCAAATACATAGTTTAAAGTTGCTTCAATTTGATGTTCTTCATTGTATGTGGGGATTATTAAGGAAAAATAAGGCAAAACAAAAACTCCTTTACCCCTCAATGTTGTTAGTATTCAATTGCAAAATATTAAATCAGTTTCTAATTATTAGTTCTTAGTTCGCTGGTTGGTACCATACATTTCTATAACGAACAGGGTCACCGTGGTCTTGAAGCATAAGCACACCTTTGGGTGTTTCCTGCTCACTTACACCACCTGGGGTCGGTCCTTTAAGTTCTACATTGTCATGAATAAGGATGCCATTGTGATATACCGTAATGAAAGCGTTTTTAATTTTTTTGCCATTCTCGTCGAATTTAGGACCTGTGAAAGTGATGTCATATGTTTGCCACTGTAATGGAGGTAGGGAAGCACAGACTTTTGGTGTCGCCGCTTTATAGATGCCTCCACAAAGATTATCCGCAGGTAAATCACCAAAACTATCTAACACCTGGACCTCGTATCTTCCAAAGATATAAACGCCACTGTTACCTCTTGCTTGGCCTGTCTCGTTAGGCATGAATGGACACATGAACTCAATATGGTATAACCCGTCTCCGTATTCTTCTTTTGTCCATAAACTTGTGGCTACTGTTTTAGCGGAACCATCTTCAACTAACTGCCAATGGGGTTTTACATCCCATTTATCTAAACTTTTGCCATCCATAAGAACAACAGCCCCTTCTGGTGGTTGTTGCCCTAACGTAGGTGATGTTAGAAAAACACGTTTGAGTTCGAACGTGGCTTTCTCTTTTCCTTGTTCAATGGTTCCTTTAAATGTTTCGTTCTTTATTTGTCCAAGAACCTTTCCTTTACCACCATAATTCTTCCCAAAATCTACATCACCATCAAAATTGATTTCCGCCATCTTTTTTGCTTTTTCCTTGTCTTGTTCCAAAATTCCAGCGGGTCCAGAAGGTGCTTTCATCCCTTTTATTTCTACACGTTGTTCAGGCTCATTCCCTTGGGAGAAAAGGAGTAGGCAACGATAACGACCATTTCCCTGGGCTATTACTTGGGCTTTGAAATTTTTACCTTCCCATAGTTTTCCACTTATGCTTCCTTGATAATTACCCATAACATAATCATCACTTTCCTCTGCATATATTGCAAGAGTTGACAAAAGAGCAAATGCAAGTAAAATGGAAATTAAAAAATGAGATTGTACATATTGCATGTATCGGTCCTCCATAAAATAAAAAGTTAGTTTTTAGAAGTAAAAAACACTTACCGCTTTATATTTTAAGACGATTGATGTTTAAAATGAAAATTTGTGTTTATAATTTTGAAGTAAGCCGTTTAATTATCTGGTGTTTTATATCTTTTTATATTTGAATAAATGTATATTTAGGTAAATGTATATATACAACAACTGACCTTTTATTCTGTTTTTTATAGACTTTAATAGGATAGAAATAAGAGATGTGGTTAGGGTTTTATATTCATTATGGATTGTAAATATAAAACGATGTTTTGCTTTTGACAATTGGCTTAAAAAAATTAAACGAGGACTTTCGAAGAGAATTACGAAATAATCTAATTTAGTTTTACGGATTATTTGAAGTATTTTTGGAAAAGTGGATATTGCAGAACGAAAATTAAGATGTTGTCCATCCCAAGGGAGAAAGACAATTTTGTCAGTTATATCTTTTAAGCAATCTTTTGGGAACGATTGTGGAACAAATATTAACAATTCATCTTCAGAATATTGTTCTCTTAAGAATTTTGCTGATTGCAAAAAATGTGGTCCATAACTATAAAACAAACCTATTTTCATTTATGATTCTCCTGTGTTGGCAAAGATTGTTCAATTAATGGAATATAATAATTGTTTACTATTTTTTCCCAAGTATGATTTTGAATGACATAATTTCTTGCATTACTACCTAATGTTATTCGTGTTTGGGAAGTATTTAAAAGGTTTTCTAATTCCTTTGCCAATGCAATGTAATTTGAAGGTTCGAACAGGATACCCGTTGAATTGTGTTGTATTATTTCTGATAATCCTCCAATATTACTGGCACAAACAGTTCTTCCAGTCGCCATTGATTCTAATACAACTAAACCAAATGGCTCTTCCCATAAACTTGGCACTACACAAATATCAGCGATTGCATACATTTTGAGTAGTTGTTCATGGGATAGCCAACCAGTAGGGATAAACCATTCATTGTACAAAGATATATTGAAAGAGGTAAGGTATATTTTAAAATCATTTCTTTTCTCTCGAAGTCGTTTTCCTGCCTCAAATAAAATGGACATTCCTTTTGTAGGTTCATCACATCTGCCAGACATAAGAATTATTTTTTCTTCATTATCTTTTTTGGGTTTGGGTAAAGGTATTTGTAAAAAAGGCTCTGGTTCTATACCTCCTGGGATAACAACACTACTAATTTTATATTGTTCTAATTCTTTTTGGAAGGTTTTGTTATAAACAATAATTTTATCCCATTTTTGCACTGTATTGTGATAATTACGAATAAAATATAATGAATAGGCTTTGCTCCTTATATAATCTTTTCCCCAACTCGTTATATTTGAGGTTTTAATTTCATATTTTAATCCTTCCAAAGAACATTTTCGGCAATAATCAGGCGTTTCGAATATGCTTAACTTACATGGTTTTTGATGTTTAAATCGTAATGGGTTTCTTAAACAAAAAATTTCGTGTGCAAATATTCTCGAGATAAGTGGTATATGTGGGTAGTACATCTTTATCAAATGTGTGACGGGTATTTTTATAATAAATCCATGTTGTAGAAAAATTAGATTTGGTTTGAATGAGTCTAAATAGAGTTTAATGCGATTGAATATTTCATAGGGGTTCCATTTTTTTTCTGGAATTAAAACTCGCTCCGCTGGGAAAGGAAGCTGGGTTGGGTCAAATTTTCCACGGTCAGTAGCCCCATCTTCTGCTATACCGATAAAGAGAAGAGGATAACCTTTTTCATGCAATTTTTTTAAGACATGATAAGTATCTACATCAGCACCGCCATTAGGTTTCCATGAAAAATTAAAATCTATAAATATTATTTTTTTCTCAGTTGCCAATCTATATTATCCTGTCTCATTTTTTATTTTGGTTTATTAAAAATAAGTGGCTCATAGTAATCCTCAACTATTTTTTCCCATGTATAGTTTTTAATTACATGATTTCTTCCAGCTGTTCCTAAGTTGCTCCTTAATGTTTCATTTGATAATAGAGAGTCTAAATGAGTCATTAATATATTTTTATCCGTTGGTGGGTATAATAAACCTGTTTCTCCATGTAGAATGACAGATTTAAGCCCACCTATATTGCTTGCAATGATGGGTTTACTGGAAGCCATAGCCTCCAATGCTACGAGCCCAAAGGGCTCTTCCCATAAGCTTGGGATAACACAAATGTCAGCGGTTGTGTATATAGAAGGTAACTCATAATGACTATACCAGCCAATAAATTTTACCCAATCGGGGTAACCTGTACTCCATCCCGAGGTGCATATAAGTTCAAAATCAATTCTTTTATTTCTTAATTGTTTGCAGGCTTCGTATAGTACATGAAATCCTTTAACCTCATCTTCGACGCGACCAGGGAATAGAATTTTCTTTATATCATGGCTGTAAATATTCGTATTTTGTGATGGATGGAACATCTGTGTATCAACACCACCTGGGATAATCCTCGTATTGGGATGGTAACATTTCCAGCAATTTTGCATAGTATCAGAGTATACGATCACTTGTTTTACTCTACTTAATGAAGATGTTAATATGTTAAGATAGTTCGTCTTATATGCTTTGGTTAGAATATATTCTTCAAGCCATGCATTGAACTGGTAAGATTTCAAACTTTCTTTTTGGTGGTGAAGGAAACATTGACGACATACATCTGTAGTGGATAAATAATCAAGAGGGCATGGTTTGTTGTTTCGGTATTTAACAATGTCTTTGTGACACAAGAGTTCATAAGCGTATTGACGCCAGATGATTGGAATAGAAGCATCCTTAAAAAATAGGGTGATAATGGGTTTTAGAAAAAAGCTATCCCCGATTATAAGAATATCGGGATTAAAGTCGGATACTGAATGAATAAAATAATCTTTTATTGTTTTTAGTGAGGATGTTTTGAAATTTACATTTAACTTTTTTGTAGGGAAAGGAAGTGTCTCTGGGATAAATACCCCTCTTGTTAGTTTTGTTGATGATAAAGATAGAAGCAAGACATCATAGTTCTTTTTGTGAAGTATCGAGAGGATATTAAAAACATCGACATCCGCACCTCCTCTGGGTGGCCAATTAAATAATGTGTCGATAAAACATATTTTCATAGTTCTATTAGTTTTTGATAATTATCTATGTTGTAATGAGCCATACCATTGGCTACCCCCATGGTCAAGGTGTAATACAACAACATTGTTTAGTCGATGTTCAGGACCGAATGTTTCTATGATGGATTTACCAAAGAACCAATCTGCTCCTTCAAAGTGATTGAATTCTGGATAGGTAATTTTGTTAAAGACCTCTTTTCGACAGCACTGACAGAAGCCGATTGGAATACCCTGAGCTTCTTTTCTTCTCCATTCGCCTGGGCTATTTAGTAATTCTTCATACTGTTCCCAGGGTTTTATCAAACCTAAGATTATCTTAGAAGTCGTCTCAGGTGATAACATTTTTCGACCATCGGGAGCAACAAATAAAGTAGAAGATTCCACTTTATTTAATTCTGCAAAGAAGTTGGGTGGTACTACAATGTCTGCATCTAATAAGACAATCCAATCCCCTGAGCATAATGGTAAAGAAGAATTGATGAGTACACCTTTTGATTTCCAGAAACTCTGATTGAAAGGTGAGCGGATAATTTTAATTTCTGGGAATGTATTTTCAAAACAATTTATGATGTCATCTGTCGCATCCAATCCTGGGACATAGGCTATGACCACCTCTATTTGTGCAGGCTTTATATTGGTTTGATGAACAAGGCTTAGCAAAGATGCTTTTAATCGGTTTGCATAACGGGAGCAAACATAGAGTACCGAAAACGTTGCTTTCCTCTCCTCTTTATGTTCTTCAATCTGTTTCCATAGTGTTATCCCTTGAGTAACAATTTCACCATCTATGTTCCAAATGGATATTCTCGGTTCTAATATCCCAGGAAGTCTTGTCGGGACAAAAGCAGAGTTTGCGAATTCTGTTGGAGCAACAACTTCATTGTCTCTGATAAGGATATAATAGCCATCTTTGTCAATATGTAAAGTAAGTTTATGGCTTTGAGCTATCATGGGGCAGACGAGTTTTATATGAGGTCCAAAACTAAATCCAATTTGTTCTGCAAAGCCACCTCCAAAGGTCACAGAGATAGTTAATGGTGGTTCTGTTCTACACAAAGGAGTGCTCTGTAACTCATTACGGCTAAAAGAAAACCAACGCACCGCTCCAGGCATATAGTGGGTCATGTGATTTTCTATCTCATAATCTTCAGGTTGAACTTCTTTCCATGGTTTTTCATGAAGCATTATTTGAATTGCATTATTGTATAACTCTTGAAATTGAGAATAGATATTTAAGTGTTCTTTTTCAACTTTATCTAAATAATATGGAGGTGATTTCCGAAATATTAACGGGTCTCTTATAATATCTCCATCGATAGGTTTCGGCGTAAATATTAGTTTTATAAAGTTATTTTTACCTTTGTCACAAACATATCTTAACGAGCAGGATGCACATTTTGTACCCCATTCCTTTTCCTTTTGCTTTTGGAGTTCTAATATTTTTTGCTCTAATAGTGTCGTATTTTCGGGAAGTGGTTGAGGTTTCTTCTTTGATTCCCAGTGTCGAGTTAATTTATGCCATGCCCATAGAGGGACGTATAAGCCAGGATGATTGAGTATCCATGGCAAAACTAACTGGTCAATACCGCTGTGAAATGAAGTTTTTTCTCGTATCTTCATTTCCAATATTTTTCTAATTTTGGAGGCTTTGAAATTCCATAAAAGTTGAGCGAGTTCAAAGGAGGATTGAAGGTAAAATTCAGTATCGGAGAAATACTGTTGTGTGTTGATAATGGCTGGAAATAATTGCGGTTCGACAAGACAATAAGGAATTCCTAAAATGTTAACTGGAACATTTGAATGGTAAAATGTTTTGCTTATTTTAGCCCAATCTTTTATTGTTTCTTGATTTATTTCTATGTTTTTATTATTTATGAATGGATATTTATGAACAAATGTAATTGAGGCAAACGTTTTAAGTACTTCTATAATATCTTCTTCTGATGAGTTTAGATTAAAAGGAAATGGATAAACACAGTAAAGCCGTATAGGTATGTTTAATTCATTACCTATATGTGCCCAGTTTTTTAATTGGTCTAATGAGAGATTTGTAGCAATTAGAAATATATCAAGCAAATTAAAGTTTTTAAGATTTTCAATATTCTTAGGCGGTTCGGTAAGATTTGTTCCCCAGGAGACATTACATTGAATAATGTCATTTATAAATTGTAAAAGATTTTTTATATTTCCAATGTCCTCATGTGAACCTGAAAAGAAATCGGTTTTATCTACCTTAAAAGAATCATAATTAACACGAGCCCATTTTTTTAAGTCTTCTAATGGTATGATTTCATTAAATCGGTTATATTGGAAGATAAAACCTCGTTTTGTTCGCATCTTTTTTGTTATTTCAAATTCTTGACTCATAGACTTTTATTTGATTAACGATTTTAATTGTCTAATTGAATTGTATAATTTTGGAAACTGGTTTTGAGTATATATTTTAGCTAAAAGCCATTTTCGTTCCCATTTCCATTTTCCTTGGGGGTTCATGGCTTTATCTCTAAAAGTCTGATTCCAAAAATAACAGACCGTGCTACAACCTTTACAGCCATTTTCGCCAATGGCTTTTTCAATTTCATCTTTAATTACTGGACTGTTGATAATGTCATCCAATAAAGTAAAATTTATATTCCTTGTTTCATCTTTTTCCCATATCGGATAATGCCAACAAGGGACTACCCAACCTTCTTCATCAATGCCAATATGAGATTTGGGAATAGAACAATTTTTACCAGGATGCATAATTAAATCGGGATAACGAAAGCTGAGTTCAAATCCCTTAATCATGTCTTTTGATAAAGAGACATGTCGACGTTCCTTTTTATCTCGTTCTAATATCTCATACAGTTGATTGATTGCAATTGGAATAAGTTCCATAGGGACTAATTCTTTTTGATGATACGTCTCGGTAAAAGAAAAGCCATGCCAGACGAGGGGGTAGGATTTAAAATACTCATAAGTTTCAATAGATTTATCATAATTGCTTTTTTGTATCACTGTATTAATAGCCACCTTGGCTCCTTTTTCGATGAGAGATAAAAATGCTTCATTAGTCCGTTCAAAAGTCCCTTCACCACGAATGGAATTATGTACTTCACCGACACCATCAACAGAAATATTCAGAATAACATTAGGGTGATCAGCATAATACTGAATATCTTCACGTGTAAATCGTGTCGCATTTGTAAGTACCCATATTTCAATAGAATGTTGAGATAGTTTGTCAATCATCTCTTTGAGATAGGGTAAAAGGGTAGGTTCACCACCTCCAATAACTACACGTTGAAATTTCTTTCGGATTGCAAAATCAGAGATGTGGAGTAGTTGTTCTCGTGAGAGAGTTTTCTTCTCTCTCGAAACTACAGGGCACATTCTACAGTTAAGGTTGCAACACGAAGTCACGCAAACTGTTATTTGTTCCCAGTTATAAAATTCGTCTGCCATTGTTTCTTAATAGGTAAAGTTATTAAAATTGTGATTGAAATTACATAAAGTATACCATTGAATATTAGTTGAATATAAAATAGAAAAGATATGAAACCTTGAACTGCTGAGATTTTTATGGCTTACGAAAAGGAAAGTTCTCGATTAATTCATTGGCAGGTTAGTAAACAATTAGAATTAACAGAAATTGTTTTTTTTCTAACAAACCGATGCAATCAACGTTGTTTAACGTGCTGGCAATGGGAGGAGGATTTTAAATCCGTAGGGAAAGAGCTCTCTGATGAAAAGTGGATAGAATTACTTTATGATGCTATCGGATTAGGTGCTCAGCATTTATATATTGTTGGCGGTGGAGAACCTATGGTTCGTGGAGCATTAGTCTTAAAATTAGCAGAGATAGCAAAACAACATGGGATGTTCTGTGTCTTACATACAAATGGGACACTGTTAAAAAGGGAGCAAATGGATAGATTCATCGAATTAGGTTGGGACCAAATTATTGTGAGTATTGATGGGCCCAGTGAGGCAATAAATGATGCAATACGAGGTGAGGGGACATTTAAAAAAGCAGTGGATAGTTTGAGTTATATAAATGAGCATCGGTGTTTTAAGCCACATCCGACTCCTGATTTGGGAGTTAACGTTACAATTACGAATAAGAATTACATGTATATTGAGGAAATGGTGTCTTTAGCTTCAAAAAATGGTTGTGGAGGAATTCATGCTACTCTTGTACAACCTTTTAATAAAAATGCTGAACAGTTTGTATTGAGTGACACTGAACAGAATGAGTGTATTATGTATTTAGAAAAAGCAAAGAACATGGCTGAAAATTTAGGAATGTATCACACATTTGATTCAGTTTTAAAGAGTTTGAACATACATAATGATGAAGTGGAAAAAGAATATGTGAAAGAAAATGGTATTAGAGAAGAAAAAGGGGAATTTATTGACACCTATTGTTTTGAGCCATTTTTATCTATGACTGTTTCTGCAGATGGCAAAGTCAGCCCTTGTTGTATGTTTTGGAATGAACAAAACCCTTCGGTATTGGAGTATTCGCTAAAAGAAGTCTGGGAAGGTGAATTTTTTAAGTTGCTGAGAACACAACTTCAAAAGAACAAAGATAGTTTGCCAGATATATGTGTTCGTTGCCCTTCTCAGTTGAGGAAAAGAACAGAGGGTATTAGAAATGAATTAATTCAAAAATATATTAATACCACAAAGAACCCAATATTATTGGCTCAGCGATTTGTAAAAAGGCTACGAAATGAGGGCTTACAATCTGCATTTCAAAGATTAAAGGAATGGCTCTTTTTGCAGAAGAAAAAGATACAGTTATAGTTAAATCCAATGCTATTGTTTTTTGGAAACCTGTTTTTTGCCTTTTTTCCAGCCGAAGAGATGAGATAATCGCTGGCAGATAGTAAGAAAAACAATTTCGATGGTGTTTTTTAACGGAAGGTTTTGTTGGGAGCATTTGTTTAATTGGTACTTTATATCTCGAATACCGCTTCGTATCCCTGTAGTAGGGGGTACCATTAAATAACCAGGCCAGTAGTTCTCATAAGACGGCATGTTCGATGGGTTTGGGTATAATTCGTCCATATTCAGTTCACGGTGGAGAACAATACTGCAACCGTAGCCGTAGTTATACCATGTACGTAAGAAAGAACGGAAATTTGTATCAAAGTCATGATACACAATAGCATCTTTTTGGTAAGCAAACCGCCAACCTTTTTTCCATAGATGAATGCTTGCAGAAATGTCCTCTCCACCTGGGTTACGTATGTCTTCAGCAAAACCACCGATATCTAATAAAGGTTTTTTTATGAAGGAACAATTACACGTAACTAAATAGTGAAGTTTTTCTGGGGGTTCTAATACATGATGGAATAAAGAATGTCTTGCAAAAACGGAGGCTTCTGATACTGCTTTTACACGTCCACCCACACCAACAATTTTATTAATGGGGTCAAGTGTTGAAATTAATTTTTTTAGCCAGTGTGGATGTACTCTACAATCCGAGTCTGTAAATGCAACGATTTCTCCATCCGCTACTTCTAAACCTTTGTTACGAGCAATACCAGGACCGCTGTTTTGTTTTAGTCGTATATATCGGAATTTATATGAATGCCATTTTTTTGACCATTCATGACAAACTTCGGGAGTTCTGTCAGTTGAGGCGTCGTCTACAATAATAACTTCATAAGGTTCATCATATTCAAGTGAATCAAAAGATGTAAGTAGGTGGTGCAACCGTTCAGAATCATTGTAAGCAGGGACTATTATAGACGCTTTGATTTCACTCATATTGTTATTTCATCCTGATTACTATCTTCTGGAAATGAAAATTGAATACCTCCGTCGAAAAGTAAATGAGAACCAGTCTGTAAATTGAAAACAGATTTTTGTTCAGGTGTTGCAATTGCTTGTATTATTCGCGCATGAAGTGAATATTCAGGGTTAATTGCAGACATTCGGAATGAATTTTTTTGGTGTGTAAATAAAAAAACGTTTGGTAATTTATTACCTATTGCATATATATATTCTGATGGGTTGTAATTTTTATTTAAATGGATATATTCTGTCTGTTCTGGCGGAATTTCAGTAAATTCCCCTGTTTCGAACGATGTTTTCCAGTGTTGATATGCATATATAAGACCAACGGAAATGTTATATTCTTCTAATGATAGTGGCTCCTTAACAATGAGCCATATTTTTGAGTATAGGAGATTTTCTTCGGTTTTAGGAAGTAATTCCCACTTTAAGCGGATCGGAAAGCGTTGGGATTCTCCTTCCCATATCCATGTGTCATTTTCTTTATATGGTGTGTTCCATAGAAATGTTTGGCTGAGAAACCACATCCCCTGTAGTCGAAATTGAGTATGGAGATGGACTGCTTGAGTAAGAAGTTTTTTATCTTTTTTTGATATGAATTCAATAAATCCTTCCCCTAATCTTGCTTCAATGTCTTTTAGTGTAATGGTTCGTTGTTGTATCCATGCTGTTTTCCATGCTTCATATTCTTCTTTTTCAGCGAGAGAAATTCTTATGTTCCCGATTTTATGTTCACCCATTTGAAGAAGTGAACTTGTCTCGGGAATTTGAAGATGACAACATATAAACCTTGACCTTCCTATATAGTCAGTATTGCCAATGGTTAAGGATGAACCTGGTTCAGAGGTTTCAAATTCTATTTTTAACAGAGGATATTCATCGGAGTTTAGGCTGGTTAATAGAAATGTAGAATTTTCACCAATTTTAGGTGGAACCATTGTTGTCCAGCCAAGATTTCCAGGGACAATCGGAGCAAACTTATTCTCATTTCCATTGTAGAAAAAGTGGTCATATATCTCTGGAAGAAAAATACGGAATTCTAATGCCTGTATTGGTATTTCTTTATTTAATTTATATCTTGCATTTAATTCAATATGTTTATTTTTAATTTCAACGTTCCATTTCCATTCCACAGGTAAACGATAAAGCGTTCCTTGGGCTATTAAGGATTGGTCTTCTCTTTCGGTTACAAGCCAGTCTCCCATAGAAGATGGGTGAACTTGTTGTAAGTGAACGAGAACGCCTTCTATCCCTAATGGAGATGTAATTTCCTTTTTATCATGAAATAGGGAAAGTTTACCGTGGCTGAAAATCGCCTCAATATTTTTGTTTGGTGAGGAAATCGTATGAATTCCCTCTGCTCTGCCAATTTGACGTAGGTAATAATCAATGGTAGCGGAAACAGAACCGCGATCGATAAGTTTTCCTTTATCAAGTAAGAATACTCTATTGCATAGGGCGTTAACCGTGCCAAGGTCATGAGATACAAAAACGATGGTTTTACCTTGTTCACGAAGTTCACCAATACGCTGACGACATTTTCTCTGAAATTCCTCATCGCCTACGGAAAGCACTTCATCCACCAGAAAAATGTCAGGATTGACAAATGAGGCGACTGCAAAACCAATGCGAACATACATACCACTGCTATATGTGTCAACGGGTTGGTCAATAAATTCACGGATACCTGAAAAGTCTATGATTTGCTCAATAACCTCATTGACCTGAGCACGACGCATTCCTAAAAGGCCAGCGTTTAAATAAATATTTTCTCTACCTGTCAGTAAGGGGTGAAAACCAGCGCCTAACTCCAGTAAAGAAGCCACTCTACCATATACAATGACTCTCCCTTCTGTAGGTAGAGTTACGCCAGCGATGATTTTTAAAAGGGTGCTTTTACCAGATCCATTTTTACCGATAATGCCCACTGTTTCACCACGATAAATATCGAAACTAACATTATTGAGGGCACGAAAATGTTCACTTTTTTTACCACGTATCCAATCTAATACCCCTCCCTGTCCTCGCAGGTCTCTGAAACCTCTGCGGATTGGGTATTCTTTAACAACATTTTTTATTTCGATAATAGGTTCATTCATTCGTTACATATAATCGGAAAAAGTAGGAGATTGTTTTCTAAATATATAGATGCCAATAAGTAATGAGAATATACTAACACATATAGTATAGACTAAAAATGAAGGTTGAGGTGCTTTACCATAAAGAATACATTCCCTCAAATTTGTAAGTATTCCTACCATGGGGTTCAAAATGTAAAGATGATAGAACCAATTTGGCAAGGTTTGATTCTCGCATGCTCTTTTCACCCATTCTACTGGATAAAACACAGGTGAAGCATAAAAGCCAAAGGTTAATCCAACATTTACCATGTTACCTATGTCTCTGAAATGAATGTATCCAGCAGAAAGCAGAAGTCCTAATCCTGCTGATAGACAAAACAGAATTGGAAGGATAATGATAAGCCAGAGAACATTAATTGTAATTGTTCCTTTAAAAAACAAGTGAATGATGATAAGAGTTATAAACCCGATAGATAAGTTGACCATAGGATAAATGATGGAGGAGAGAGGAACAACTTCACGAGGGAAAAACACTTTCTTTACAAGATTTTGATGGTGAATTAATGATAAGGTCGCTCCAGATACAGATGTTGAGAAATACTGCCAGAAAATTAATCCACATAGGATTTGAGTGGCCATTGGGATTTCAATGGTATCGGAGATAGTCAACCTCTGTTTGAATACAAATGAAAAAATAAAAAGGAGCAGTAACATCAACGTAATTGGCTCTATAATTGCCCATAAAAAGCCCAATATAGCATAACGGTATCTTGCTTTAATTTCACGCCAGACCAATCCCCATAAAATTTCCCTCGCTCTTATTAAGTCGATTAAAACGCGAGTAACTACTTTCTGGTCTTTACTATCATAATATATTTTATTTTTTGCTAAGTTCATATCCAAATCTAAACTATGGTTGATGTAGCCTTTTCTATTTTTTGAAACAAATAAATTATAATCAAAAAATAAGTTATATACTTTTTTAACAATGATTATAACTGAATTCTAACAGAATTTAGAATTGAGAAGAGATGTTTTTAATGTCTCCAGATGTGTATTAAACATTCTTACTATATCATGAAGGGGAAAGCGTAGTTTTAAAGATAAATTCAGGAATTCTTATATTTTGATAGTATATAGGTGTAAGAACGATATCATGTTCATTCTCAATGAAGTTTTGTCAAAGATACAATAAATAGATAATGTTATATTATATTATTTCATCTGCTCCTGTTTACGCATACCGCTTATAAGCGAAATAATTAAACTGAAAAAGAAAATATCAAGTAAGTATTTCCACCAATAGTTACTCTTTAATGATTTGCTACTGCATCCGCAACTATTTGTTTCTGGCTCTTCTGGTAAATCTTTGTTTCCTTCTTTATTTTCTTCTTTATTTCCTTCTCCTACTGTCCCTTCTCCTTCCATTCCTTCTTTATTTCCCTCTTCTATAGTATCAATTATCCCCTGGGTTGGTCCTAAGGAGCGTAGATATGGGTAACTTTGTCCGTCATCTATTGTCCAGACATTGTTGAAATCCCAACCTACATATGTGGCTTTTTGTTTCATTTCATTAGTTGTTTTACCTATTCCGCCGTCGGAAGTATTTAGTCCAGAAGTCGTCTTATTCCAATAAGAACTTGTTATTGTGCCTCCTTCGTTATAGCCTACTAACCCACCTAATTGTATAGAAGCTCCCTGAGCACCTGTCCCTTTCACTTGACCTATGGAATAACATCGTTGAATTGTGGAGGCATTATACCCTACTAAACCACCACCCAATAAACCTGAGTCTCCTTCGCTTCCAGGAGACACTTCACCATTTACAAAACTTGTAGAATAACATTCACTGATTATACAATTTTGGGAAGCACTGTCTTCATCTGATATGCTGTTAAAACCAACTAAGCCACCAACACTTGCGAATGTTATACCTGAAACACTCACGGAACCTGAAGAATAACATAGAGTTAATACTCCTCCATTTCCACCTATAAGTCCCCCTGCAAGAAGAAACTCTCCAGAGCTACTTACTGTCCCTATAGAATAACATCGCGTTATTGTTCCAAAATTAATACCTATAAGTCCGCCAGTAACTGGACCTCCCCCAGAACTATTTACTGTGCCTTTGAAATGACATTGCGTTATTGTTCCAAAATTAATACCTGTAAGTCCGCCAACAAAAGTGCCCGCTTCTTCTCTTCCTCCTCCATAACTATCAACTGTGCCTGTGGAATAACATTGCGTTATTGTCCCAAAATTAATACCTGTAAGTCCGCCAACAAAAGTGCCCGCTTCTTCTCTTCCTCCTCCATAACTATCAACTGTGCCTGTGGAATAACATTGCGTTATTGTCCCCAAATTTACGCCTGCCAATCCACCTATAGCCACATCATACATAGAGCCTTCTGTTATATCTATATTCTCTAACCCTAAATTATAAACCTCTCCTCCCTCGGCTATTCCAGCAAATAAACCGACAAATCCTCCTGCAGGATTATTGGTATTGATGTATAACCCAATAATTTTCTTATTATTACCGTTAAATTTACCTGTAAATGCATTAGCATCTCCAATAGGTTCAAAACCAGTGCCTCCATTCCAATTCCTTGTAGCAGTGGCATCTATGTCTTGTGTTAATTCATATTCGCCATTTAGCGGGTAAGCAGAGTCTTTACCAATTTTTTGTAATTTTTCAATTGTATCTATATATATTACTGCTTGTGCAGGTGGGACTATGAAAAATAAATAATAGATACTTAGAAGAATAATGAAAACAATGATTAGGTTTATATATCTATATTCCTTTTGAATATTAGCAAACGTAGACATTTTTGTTCTCCTTTTTTTGTCTATTACTTTACCAAAAATGTTACTGTTTAATAAAACAGCATCATAAAACGTATCTATTTGTTTATATTTATATTTATATGTTTTAAAGTTTTAAAATTTTATACCTTTTTAAAAATCATTTTTCAAATTGTTTTAAGATTCGTTGATTTGGTATATACCGAATTATTCGTTAAAAAGATGAGGACAGTCATCATGAAATAGAACTGATAACAGAGATATCTACTATTTGTTATTATAGTGGGTTACTTTTTGGTAAACTGGATATCTTAACCATATATTTTCACATTTAAGGTATATATAAGGCTATTAATGGTGAAACATATTGGATACAATGTTTAAAACAAGATTTTTTATTTATATAGGGATTTTTTTAGTTATAAGAATTTACATCACTATTTCAGGAGAAGGGCGTTATCCTTGTGTTTATTAATACAGTTGAGATATTTTCACAGCTATTTTATTTGGGTTGTGGAAATGGTGGTAAGGATTTCATTGGGTCGAAGGAACTTCCATCTCCACCAATTCCACTTGGTCCTGAAGGGGTTTGGACTGGTATTGGAGCCTGTTCAAGAGGGACTCCACCAGGGGATAAGAATGGTTCTACGAATTTCTCAATGTCAAATGGAGCTTGTTGCTCTTCTTGCTTTAGAGGCATAATTTCCTCAGTAGATACTTTGAATTCGTTATCTTCTATTTTCACTTTCCATATTTTACGGTTCTTTAATTTTTGAGGTTTTGGTTTCTCAACAGGCCAGGTACGACGGAATTCATTAAAATAACAGCCAATTTTATCAATTGGAATCTGTTGAAACTTTAGATTTTTCAATGCCAATGAGCGAATTTCTAACCAATAATCATCTTTTTCTGGGTAGAGAAAGAAAGGTTTAGCTATAATACTTGAATTGTCAAAACCTCTTTCTTGCCATTTTGAAAAAGGAATTTTTTCTGAATCATTTTTTTTGTAACTTTGCCAGGCAACTCTTACTTCTTTGCCAAAATGGTAAATAAGGTTAAAATCGAATTTATTAGTTTCTGGGTCAAATGGAGATAAGTGATATATCACAGCACTTTCTTTCTCAGTAGCCATATTAGAAATACCACAGAAGTCGTCTCTTTCATAGGAAATGATATTACGAAAGACTCGATTATTTGTGGGTTTTTTTCTATCATCTTGATATAGTGATAAGAGTTCTGGATAGCGAGTACTGTATGGGGGTTCTTTAGGTTTCATTGCTTCAAGTCGTTCGTCCATGACATCCCAGCAGTATGTCTCCCATCGTGCATCTATGTGAACGGCAGGTATGCAATCAACAAAGATATTATTTTCTACTAAATTATCCCGTCCTCCGCCTATCATGACACCACATAAAGGTACGCGATAGATTATATTGCCGTAAACAGTTACACCACTTGTGCAATCATCTAAATATATTCCCCAAGCCCATAGTGGAGATTCATATTGAAATGAAAAGTCGCCTTCTAAGGAGTCTTCATGTCCTAATCCGAAACCATAAACATCGTGGAATATGTTATACCGTAGGATATTCCCTCGATTTGTCCAGTCTCTACCCATATAGAAAGCACCAGCATCACCTGTTTCCTGGCATACACGATAGATACGATTATATTCGATGATATGGTCATTTCCCCCTAATATAATTGCGGAATGAGGTGAATCATGAATATCATTATTGGCTATTCGGTTTGATACACCATTTATTGATATTGCTGGATGGTAAGTTTTGAATATCTGGGCAAAATTATAAATGTGATTGTTTATTATTTGGTGTCCGCCAGGAGTTAATGTCTTTTTATCTCCGCCATTAACAGAAATGCCCGAACCACCCAATTCGAATAAATCACACCCTTCAACGCGATTATTTTTGCCCCCATTTATAGAAATGGCTGAACGATATATCCCAGACAAGGAAGATTTGGCTATTAAGCAGTGTTCTGAATTATTAATAACAATGCCTGTGTCATTTGAGCCGATAAAATTAATTCCAATAATGTTAATATAACGTGCATTTTTTATCTGGATTAGGTTGTTCAATGTAGCAAGTATATAGTTTTTTTCTGTACTTTGCTCGCGTAGAGGTGGATAATAATACAATTCATTTTTGTTACTATCAAAATACCATTCTCCCTCGTCATCTAAGAGGGACAAATGATTTTGTAAGAAGAAGCGTCTACCTTTTTTAGCTTCATAGTTGAATTCCCCATCAATTTCAATCGTATGCGTATTCATATCAATCGATTTTATCTTAATTATTTGGAATGCCCAATTGTAATTGGAGAAAGTTGCTATTTCTAATGGTGATACTTCAGTATTTGCAAAAATGGATGGTAAGAGTGAACACTGAAACGCATGTTTTGCATTTTCAGGGATTACATTTGTTATGAAAGCCCATGCTCCACCTGGTAATTGTTCCTCACTTTTATTTGGCCATCTTGCTAATGTTTGTATTTTATCGTTGAATAGTAATATTCTTGGTTCTGATTGAGGTTTTTCTATTGTTGTTTTATAAATGTTTCCCTGATAAGTCTCAAGATTATTAATTTCTTTTCCCCCAATAATTTTAACAGTTTCCCCTTTGTAATTTTGCCATAGTACTGGAAATTCTTCACTCCCAGAATCAGCTTCATTTAATTCTAATGGGGAAGAGAGAAAATAATTTCCTTGACGAATAAGAATAACCCCTCCTTTTTTTTCTCTTTTGGCTATTTCCTGACGAAGTGCATCTCGGGCTTTTTCTAAGGTGTTGAAAGGTCCATCTGACATGTCTGGTAATGGTTCGGGTAAAGTTCCTGACCAGGTATCATTCCCGATGGGTGATACATAAAAAATGGGATATGAATCACTATAAGGGTTAGGGGCAATAGCAAAGATAAAAGACAAAGTAGATAAAACAAATACTTTTTGATACATCTTTTTATATCTCCGTTCTAATGGTTGATTTTAATTCTGATTTGGTGAGTCGTTTTAACGTATCAATATATTCTTGGGACACAACAGGATGTTTCAAAAGTTTTTCTTGCTGAATCCATAAATTATTAAACCATAATATTGTTTTTTCATGACCTATTGTATGAATAAAAACATTAAAAAAATCATCTGGCTCATCAGGGAGTAAATGAAATTTTTTGCTTCCCCAACGCCAGGAGGTGTTGATTATTTTTGCAATCAATTCTTGGGATTTGATAGGTTTGATAACTTTTCTACATGCAATTAATTTAATTCTGTGCTGACTTGAGGAACTACGTTTTATAACAAAATCACCAGAGGCAATTTCTGGCAAAGCAATGCTTGTTTTACTTTGTTCATCATACAAACGAAGAATTATCTCAATAATTTTTGACTTTATTTGGTTCGTTTCCTTTATGGAAAAAGTATGTGGTTTTTCTACATTGGTAAAGAATTGCAAGTCTTTATTAACGCCGAGTTCATCATAGCCAGCAAGCCACTGGGTTAAATATGCATATATCTTTCGATGAAAATCTTTCCTCTTATATCGGTCAGGAAAGAAAAGATAATCTCCTAAAAAAGGTTTAACAACATATTCAGGACACCGTTTATACAGTGTGATTAAAAGGTTATGTTCTGCTTTTGCAACCTTTGAAAACTCTTCACCGTCTTTTGCTACAACAAAAGCAAAATAAGCATTTTTCATTCTTTGGTTTTCTGCTTTTAGTTGAAATATGAATTGATACTTTCCTTCTTGAAATAGATGAAATTTTAAAGAGGTTACTGGTGATGTCCCTAAAATTTTCTGGATTGTAGGTATAATAAATTTGTCTTTTATACTTAGATAAGTGTTAAATGAATTTACCAAAGTGTCGAACTGGTAAAAACGTTTTAATTCATTTCCCCAGTAATCAAACATAGGACGGAATCCCGTCCATAATAATTTGATGGGTATCCCTCCAAATTTTGGATGTGCTATTTTTTTCATCTTGTTTATAACCTATGTGTGCGGATTTTCTTTTTGATAATTACTTTATAGTTTAGTGAAATTATATTACTTTATGTGGTATGCTTTCTCTTTGGTTAATACAGAATAAAATCTAATTCCCTGTATTCTAATCATTTTATTTTTTCGTTTCAATTATAAATCTATTTTAGGAACTCCTCCTGATATTCGTATTATTTTACAAAATTATGAAGGGACATATTTTATTTTTCATCACGATAGTCTTTATGAGCATGGGTATTTGTTCTTTTTCGGAACAAGTGCCACAAATATCCATTCACCAGATTGAGAAAAGAATATATGTTCAAAAGCTTTTTCAAATTATGATTACCCTTCAAAATATAAAGAAGGAAACAGAACCTTATTGTTTTTTCCCTCCAGAGTATGAAAACAAAAATGAGAATTTGTTTTTGGAAGTAAAGAATATAAAAAGTAATGAATCGGCAGATAAGGTAAATTTAGAAATATGCATGGAAGGTGTTGCGAAAGAAACAGGGACGTATGAAATTGGTTCAATAAAAGTCCCTTATGTCCTTCTTTCAGGAGAATTAGAATCTGAATTTGTAAAAGATAATACAAGAGCCCTTCCAACATCCTATTGGGATATACCCCCAATTTACATTGAGGTCAAAAAAGATAATACAATGTATACATTAATTTTTGTTGGGGGTATTATTGTATTAGTAATTTTTGTTGGTATAGGTTTGTTTGTTTATAAGGGAAAAAGGGGTGAACAAGTGGTTCAATTGGAAATCACAGATGCCGAAGTTTTACACACAGCAAGGAAATTCAGGTTAGACGGAGATTATTATGAGTATTTCCGAACGTTATTGCATATAGTTCAAAGATTAAATGAAAAAGAGAAGAAGACAGAATTGGAAATGTTAATAAATAAGATAAATGAAAAGATGAACGATGTCGGATACAGAGGCTTCAAACCCTCTGAGACAGAGTTAGAATGGTTCTGGAAAGAGGTTGAAAATTGTATAGATAGGTATAAAAAACAAGAGTCTTAATGTATTATGTGAACATAGTTATTTAATAGAAAGGAGATAAAAATGTCAACCAGTGTTCAAGCAATAAGAGCACGTGTAGAACGATATGCAGATTTGATGAATCGTGTTCGGCAGGAGATAAGTAAAATCATTGTTGGTCAGCAATATATGATAGAGCGAATGTTGATAGGATTGTTAGCCAATGGGCACGTATTATTAGAAGGGGTCCCAGGGCTTGCAAAGACGACAGCAGTAAATACACTTGCAAAAACATTAGATTGTTTGTTCCATCGGATTCAATTTACCCCTGATCTTTTACCAGCAGATTTGATTGGGACATTGGTTTACAACCCTAAAACGGGAGAATTTACCACGAAAAAAGGCCCGATTTTTGGGAATATAATATTGGCAGATGAAATAAACCGTGCCCCAGCAAAAGTTCAAAGTGCCTTATTGGAGGCAATGCAAGAACGGCAGGTAACGATTGGCGATAACACATATAAATTGGAAGAACCTTTTATGGTATTGGCAACTCAGAATCCAATAGAACAGGAGGGAACTTATCCGCTACCAGAGGCTCAGGTTGACCGTTTTATGTTGAAATTAAAAGTTACATACCCAAACCGTAATGAAGAAAAAGCCATTTTGGAAAGGGTCGATTTGCTTCACCAACCTTCTGTTTCCACAGTTTTGTCCAAACAATATGTTTTAGAAATGCGTGAAGTAGTAAATCAGATATATGTGGATGAAAAAATAAAAAACTATATTGTTGATATTGTCCAGGCAACACGTAATCCAGATGTTTTCGGGTTAAAAATAAATCATTTAATTGAATACGGTGCTTCGCCACGTGCTTCTCTTTACCTTCAACAGACAGCTCGGGCATGGGCATTCTTACAAGGAGAAGGGAATGTGTTTCCGCATGATATAAAAGTGATGGCACCTGATGTATTAAGACATCGAATTAAAGTGTCCTATGAGGCGGAAGCAGAAAATATTACCAGTGAGGATATTATTCAAAAGATTCTTGACCATGTGCCTGTTCCGTAATTAAAGGGAGTATCAGGATATATTATGTTGACCTCCGAAGTATTAGCAAAAGTCCGTAGAATACAAATACGGACAACAAAATTAGTGAACGAGATTCTTGCGGGCAGATATGAAAGTGTTTTTCGTGGGCAGGGTGTTGAGTTTAAAGAAGTAAGGGAGTATGTTCCAGGGGATGATATACGAAATATAGACTGGAATGTCACGGCGAGAACAGGTATTCCACACGTAAAAGTACTTACAGAAGAACGAGAACTAACTATTATGCTTGTGGTCGATGCAAGTGGTTCTCAACGATTCGGTTCTGTAACACAATTTAAGCTGGAATTGTCTGCGGAGGTCTGTGCGGTACTTGCTTTTTCAGCGATACAGAACAACGATAAAGTTGGTATGGTCGTATTTACGGATGATGTAGAACTCTTTTTACCACCTCGAAAAGGAAGAAAGCATGGATTAAGGGTTATTCGAGAGGTATTGTACCATGAACCTAAAAGTAGAATGACCGATTTAAACAAAGCATTGCAATTCTTAAGTCAAATATTGAAGAGGAAAACAATTATTTTTATCTTATCCGATTTTTATGGGAATGATTATGAAAAAACACTCCGAATTCTTTCACGGCGTCATGATGTTATTGCGTGTATTATTACTGACCCGAGAGAATTAGAATTGCCTGATGTAGGGCTCATATCTACTATAGATGCGGAGACAGGAAAAGAGGTTATTATTGATACTGCTAATAAATATTTGCGAGAGCAATATATGAATCGTGCAAAGGCAGAATATGAAAGAAAAAAGAAAATTATTTATCAATCTGGAGCAGAATTTTTAGATATACGTACAGATAAACCATACATTGACGAGTTATATCGGTTTTTTAGAGCTCGTGAAAGAAAGTCAAATCGTTAAACAGGGATAATATAAAACGATTATGTTGTTCAGTTATCTTTTAACTACATATATATTTGTATTGGCTAATAGCTCGGCTGTTGTTGAAATTACCGCACCGAAGATACCATGGTTTCGGTCATCAGAATATACGGTTCAAGTTGAATCTATGGGGAAGAGGGAATGTCCAGACTGGAAAAATGCTTATAAAGATATAGAAATAATAGAAAAACCGACACATAATGAAACTGATACAAAATGTAGTAAAAAGTTTTTATTAGACCCGTTAAAGGCAGGAAATTATTTAATTCCATCCGCAGTAGTTAAAGAGAATGATGGGAGTATGTGGAAAACATCAGCGTTTGTTTTAGAAGTGCGAGAACCTACAGAGGAGGAATTGAAAAATATCCAAAACACGGCAGGTGTTATTGAACCACAAATTAGAAAGTCATTAAAAGGAATTATCACAGTAATTCTTTTGATAGGCATACTAATGGCTGGATTGGCAACGGTAGTTTATTTTGTCAGGAAGCGAACTGGCTTAAAGCCAACCACCAGTGAAGTGATAGAACTGCCATGGGAAAAAGCATTTCGCCGATTACGAGATTTGAAATCTAAAGATTTTCCATCACAGGGATTATTTGAACAGTATTATGTCCAATTAACATGGATACTCCGTTATTATATTGAAGATAGGTTTAAAATTAATGCCCCTGAACAGACAACACCTGAATTTATAGAGACCACGATGAAGGAGAAAGTATTAACTACCGAACAGCAAAAGTTATTGGCATCTTTCCTTAAACATTGTGACCAGGTAAAATTTGCTAAATTAGTACCTACAGTGGAGCAGATGGAATCAGGATTTAATTTAGTATGGAATTTTGTAGAAGATACAAAATGTCCGCTTACGGATGATAAGCCATTAACAGCCAATTTACAAGCAACGGAAAAAGAAGTTATGGTAAGGGAACAATGAGTCCAATTCTACAAAATAAAGGAATGTTTTTTACTTACCCATATATGTTTTTATTACTAATTCCTGTATTTATTCTTTTTCTACTACAAATAAGAAAAGAAAGTACCGCCTCAATTGTGTTTTCTACCAATTCGTTAGTGTCACAATTGGTATCGTATACAAATGCCTGGCGTAAGTTTATAGCCCCATTATTAAGTTTTATTGCATTTATCTTCTTTATTATTGCTTTAGCAGGTCCTACGTATGGTGTGAAACTTAATAAAGACCGTGCTAATGTAATCGATATTATGTTATGCCTTGATATTTCAGGTAGTATGAGCCAACAGGACTATGTATTAGACCGTCGTCCTCGTGACCGTTTATTTGTAGCAAAAAAGGCTGCAATGCATTTTATTGAACATAGAAAGGAAAAGAAATCAAACCGTTTTGGATTAGACCGCATCGGTTTAATTCTATATGCAGGATTGGCATGGACACGTTGTCCGTTAACATTGGACTATGAAGTTTTGCTAAAAGCATTAGATAAGACCGATTTTGCCCCTCAGGAAAAGGATGGAACCGCAATTGGTTCGGCACTCGGGCTGGCAGTGCGAAGACTAAGTGAAAGTGAGGCAAAAAGCAAAGTTGTTATTTTATTAACAGATGGAATTAATAACCGTGGTGATATTACCCCCTTGGAAGCAGTGGAGATGGCAAAAGAGAAAGGAATCAAAGTATATACAATTGGTGCAGGAACTTCTGAATCAGGTTTATCAATGACAGCAGGTGGTATGATTATTCAAAATCAGCCTATTGATGAGGCATTATTACAAAAAATAGCAGAAGATACAGGTGGGAAGTATTATCGGGCTACAGATACTGAGGGATTATTAAAAGCATATGATGAAATTAGCCAGTTAGAGGCGACAGAAGTAGATATTGGGGATTTCTATGAATATGAAGAGGTCTTTTTACCTTTTGTGATAATAGGCACACTGTTTATGTTAGGTTCTGTTTATTCAAGACGTATTTTATGGGACCCTTTACCGTAAAGGAAGGAAAATAAAGAGTTATATGTATTTTGCATTTTCATGGAAATATTTACCGATTTGGATATTAATAACTGCCATTGTAATATTCCTTGTTATCTTCTCTCTGTTTAGGTTAGAAAAACAGAGACATAAGCGAATTCAGAAATTTGTGGAGTATACCCTTGTACCACGTTTATCTGTCGGTGTTAACCCCTTATTCCGTAAACTTACAATATTTGCGGTTGTGGCAGGTATTTTCTTTTTAATTTTGACTCTTGCTCAGCCTCATTGGGGCTCATCATGGGAAAAAACACAAAAATTGACACGTGATATATTGTTCGTTATTGATACTTCGGAGAGTATGTTAGCAGAAGATTTACCACCAAATCGTCTGGAACAGGCGAGACAAAAGGTATCTATTCTTATGTCCCGTTGCCCAGCAGATCGTTTCGGTATAATTGCCTTTTCGGGAGAGTCAGCATTGGTTTGTCCGCTAACATTAGACCACGCCTATGTAAAAACCATACTTCGTGCCCTTAATACAGATATGCTAAGCAAAGAAGGGACAGATATTTCAGACGCTCTTAATGAAGTTGAACAGGTATTTAAAGAGGATATTCAAAAGTCTGGGGGAGGTGATAAATATGCCCGTGCTGTAATTATTATGAGTGATGGGGAAGACCTTTCTGAAAATGTGGAATTAAAAGCAGAGTCTTTGGGTGAAAATGTTTCGCTTATTGTTTTAGGGATGGGGACACCTGAAGGAGCAGAAATAAAATTTCCAGAATGGATGAAACGATATGTACGAACATCAAATTTAAAACAAGTACATAAATCTGTTTTAGATGAGAAAAAATTAAAGGATATTGCTATTAAAGGGAACGGATTTTATGTCAGAGCGACCATGGACGACTCAGATATTAATTTGATATTAAACGAATTAGAGAAAATTAGATTGTATTATCAATCAGATGAATTAAGGTACCAAAAAGTGAATCGCTATCGTTGGCCTTTATTTATTGCATGTATTATCTTCTGTTTTGAAAATGTTTTATGGCTAATGATGACATACAGGAAAAACACATCATTTCAGGTGGGTTAAATATGAACACTTTTATAATAGAAAAACTAAAAATTGTTTTGCTAATAGTTCCTCTGTTTGTGTTTCTTGTAAATTTTGACATACCTGCTGATGATGTCTACAAAGTCTGGGAAAAGTCTCGTAGTTTAATTATGGATGGAAAGATGGAAGAAGGTTGGAAGTTATATGAAGGAGTGTTGATAAAAAATCCGAAAGATATAAATGTAGTTTTAGGTGCTGGATGTCTAAGATATTACCAAGCAGAAAAGAGTTTACAAAACAAGTCTACTGATAATATAGCGAATTATGTAAAAGAAGCGGAACAGAACTTTAATACGGCTGTGCTTCTTGCAGATAAACCTGAACTAAAATCTAAAGCGTTATTTAACAAAGGGAATTGTAGTTTATTGTTGGCAGATTTTCAAAAGAGTAATCCTGAGGCAATACAGGAATGTGTTACACTATATCGTAATGCTGTTCAATGTTATCGTGAAGCCTTAGAGATACAGCCTAATTTTAGCGAGGCAAAAAGAAATTTAGACCATGCGTTATATGAATTAAAGCAATTACTTCGTCAATCTCAGGAAAATAAACAAGACAAGGAGAATGAGCAAGATCAAAAACAGGATTCTGAACAGAAAACAGCAACTATGTTTTTGAACACGAGAACAGAAGTTCCTGACGCAGAAGTACATGTATTAGAGGAACAACCTAACGTTGTAGAATTAAGAAAGAGAAATAAATAATATGTATAGTAAGTTTAAGGTTAAAATGTTAGGATGGAATTGTCAAAGTAACAAGAGTGTAAAAATTGTTATTATAAGTTTATTTCTCATTGCGAAGTCACTATTTGCAGATAATAGTGTGCCTCCATTATTAAGTAAGCCAGAAGATATACAAGAATCCCAGAAGCCTGTCGAGGCAGAAGTTACAGCTGTAAAAATAATGGGAGAGCAGGGGAAAAACGTTCCTGAAGAAGAAAGTAATAATGGTAATGCTAGCCTTTTGGAAGGGAATGAAGCAGTATCCTTCATCTTAAAAAGATTGGGTGTCAATGGCTTTGATGTGATATATAAAGATAAGCAAACGATACAGGATGGAAATCTATCAGAACTCCAATTCCCGATAAATGAAGGTATTAAGTTCTTTATCCAACCTCAAGGTGGAAAAGAAACGGGTGTTTTTGACCTTAACACACGAGTTCAGATGGAAGTGGAAGGGAATTGGTTAAATATAATAGAAGCCATGGCGAAGGCAAAAATAGGAGACCCACTTGTTTATAAAGGTATTTCCAGAGAAGGGAATGATTATATAATTATATTGACCTTGGTTCGTGATAGTGAAAAGAATCAGCAAGGAGGGAATGATAATCAACAAGAGGGTCAAGATGATAAGGATCAACAGGAGCAGAAAAAAGAAACTCAAATGGAGGAAAATAAGGAAAATAAAGAAGAAAAAAAGGAAGATGAAAAGAAAGAGGATGCTAACGAGAAAAAACAAATTGAGTTATTACTGGAATCTCTTGAAGAAATAGACCAGAAAGAACAAAAAGAGATGTTGAACGACCGAGAACGTATTATGTTACCTGATAAATGGTGGTAGAATGAAGGTAAAGATTTCTAAAAATAATAGTTTTTATCTTTATCGTTTTGTAATGGACTTCATTATTCTTTTCATTTTTATAATGCAGGTATGTTTTTCTGTTGATTCTCCAATTCAGGTTCAAGTTGAACCTTCCGAAGTAGGGGTAGGTGAAAGTTTTGAGGTTACAGTGATTGTTCGTGGTTCGAATGTAGGGGAACCAAAATTTGAGGTTTCAGATGGTATTCAAATATTGCCTGATCCAGTATATTCAGGAATGAGCACAGAAATACGAATGACATTTGGACAATCTCAAATTATAACAACAAAAGAACGTCGCTATCGTGGAATAGCTAATAAAGAAGGAGAATGGTCTATCCAAGTGTCTGTGTTTGTAAATGGGACACAGCAAGAGTCACCAGATGTTAAAATTAAAGTTGTTCCCGCTAATTCTGCAACACCAACCAATCCCCAAACGCCTTCATTACCTCAAAAACAACAGAAAACTCCCTTTACCCGTAGAGGGCAAACAATTTCGCCTGGACAAAGGTCGGCAAATAATGCTGAATTAGATAAAATATTGAAAGTTGAGAGTGAAGTATCAAAGAAGATTGTATTCCAAGGTGAAGTTTTAACATTAATTTTAAGGGCTAAAATACTTGAATCGCAAAATTTTTCATTGAGGACAACTACTGGAAATATTCCAGATTTGCCTGAATTTGAGGGCTTTTATGTGGGTAAGATACAACAAAATAGTCGACGAGAAAATACGACAGAGGGAATGTATAAGATTATAGAACTTGTAATCCCAATTTGTCCAAAAAGTGTTGGTACTTTAACAATAAATCCATGGGTTTGGGACAATTGTTATGTCCAATATAGTACATGGGGTTGGCCAGAAACTTACCCAATTGTTAAGAATTCAGAACCAATAAATTTGGAGGTTAGACCTCTCCCTCCTTCTCCCGAAAATTATTTTGGAGCTATAGGCAAATATACTTTGACGTCAAATGTATCTCAGACGGAAGTAAAGGTTGGTACTCCAATTTATTTGTCTATGACGTTTCGTGGTGAAGGTTACCCAGATTTTTTAAGACCACCTGCAAAACCTAATTTAGATTGGGCATATATATCTGACCCAGAGGTTGTATTGGTAAATGCAGAGACATGGGATAATGTTGAAAAGACCTTCCGATTTTCTATTACTCCAATGAAACCTGGTGATTACCAGATACCCTCCATTGGATATGACTATTTTAATCCACAGTTGGGACAATATGCTTCACTTCGAACAAATGCATTTCCACTAAGAGTGATAGGGGATGCTTTGGAAGGGAATAATGTAATAACAGCAGGGGGAACTCCAAGGATTGAGGCAAAAACAGTGGATGTTGCCAATTCAGAATTATTACCTATCATAACGGAAGGGGTAAATTTAAAGCCAGTGGGTTCACATAAGAAACTTATTCCCTATGTTATTTTTATATTTCCACCTATTTTATCAATTTTATCTTTGGGATTAGGTTTTAGAAAAGAATACTTAAAAAATAATCCTATATATCGAAGGAAAATATATGCTTATGAAAATTGCATAAGGAAATATGATGAATTGCGGAATATGGGCAATATATCTGTTGCGGTAGAACAGGCATTAAAGCAGTACATAGGTGATATATTTGGGGTTGTTAACACTTCGGGATTGACTTCAGATGATGTCGAAAAAATAATAAACGATAAAAGAGTAGACCGTTCATTGAAGGATAGGATATTGAAAATACTTAAAACGTGTGAACGAATACGTTATAGTGGGGCTATTGTTTCACAAGAGGAGAATAGAGGTTTAGAAGATGGATTCCGTGCTCTCGTTGAGGAATTATGGAGAGTGATGAAATGATGGTAGTTTGTAGTTTATATGTGTTTATCAGTTTTAGTTTAGGGGCTGGAATTTATGACCAGTCATTCCGTGAAGGCAACGATGCATATTATAAAAAAGATTTTTATACTGCAATACTAAAATATGAAAAATTGGTTGAATCGGGGGTTGAGGACCCTGTCCTCTTTTATAATTTAGCCAATTCATATTATCATTGGGGTAAGAAAGGAATGGCTATTGCCAACTATGAACGTGCACTTGAGTTAAACCCTTCTTTCAAAATGGCAAAAGAACAGTTATCAAAAGTGCTGAACGAGACAAAACGTAACTTAGCCGTTCCTGAAGAGCCAATGTGGTGGAAATATTTATTTATATGGCATTATGGCATTAGTCAAAAATGGACATGGAGGATTGCTTTATTCTTATGGGTTTTAGGTTGGATAATATTAGGATTTATTCTATGGCAAGATAAATCATTACGAAAAACGTTATTTATTGGAGGTTCTTTGATTTTAACTGTAGGGATTATCTTTTTTATGTCTGGTGTTATTAAAATATTGTCTCCTCCATTGGGAGTTATTATTGTGACGGAATGTTCTGTACATATTACACCTTCGGATAATAGTCCCCCACGATTTAATTTATATGAAGGAGACCGAGTTCAGGTCGAACGTGAAGATGGCGAGTGGATGTTAATTCGAACCGTAGATAATGAACGGGGATGGATTAAAGACAAGGATATATTTATTTGGCGAGCTCCATATCGGACTGTTTCACAAGAGTATTTAAATGAAAAGAAAGAGATGTCGTGAAAAATTTTGTTGAAATTTTGCAAGGTTTATCTTTATCTCCACATGACAGGATGTCGCGAGATGAATATTTAGAATCTGCCCAAAACTTTTATCTCTTACGATGGAAAGAGATTGAAGAAAAACATCGGCAAGGTTTTTCAGGTAGGAGTATTCTTAAACAATTATGTGAGAGTGCTGATGTACTTATCGAGGGCTCTATTTTTTATAGTATTAATGAGACAGGATTAGGAAAGAATTTTTTAGAAAAAGTAACATTGTGTGCGTTAGGTGGATATGGTAGAGAAGAGCTTTCCCCTTATTCCGATTTGGATTTATGTCTCCTACATTCAGAAGATGTCAATCTCAAAGACATAGAGGAATTTATTCAAATTTTTACTACAATCTTATGGGATATAGGTTTACAAGTAGGTATATCAGTTTATACAGTCCCAGAGGCTATAAAACTTATAGAAGAGGACCCAAAGACATTTACTTCTTATTTACATATTCGTGAGATTATAGGAAATAGTTTGTTATATGATGTTATGAAGAGTGAATTGGGAAAAATTCCAGAAAATGTAAAAGCAAAAATATTTGAATTGATTTTGCAAAGGCTAAATGAATCTTTTTTACAATCAGGTCGAGATTTATTTTCCAGCGAACCCGATATTAAAGAAAGTGCAGGAGGATTAAGAGATTATCATGCAACATTATGGGTTGTAGGCTTAGAAAATAGACCTGCAAAAAATCTCGATGATATACAGAAAAGTAATTATATAGAAAATTCTGATTATTTAGTTCTTTCAGATAGTCTTGATTTTTTATGGAAAATAAGGAACGAACTCCACTTTACGAAAGGCAAAGCATGGGACCTATTAACCTTTGAGATGCAGTATCATATATCTCAGGTATTTAATTATAAAGATTCTGCTGAAGAAGCCATTGAACGATTTATGCAGGACTTTTATTCTGCGACACGCCAAATTCGATGGTTATTTGAATATATTGTTCGTAGGGTAGAACAAAAAAAATATGTGCATGGGGTGTATGAGTTATCTACAAGTGGATTAGATGAAAAATCAAACTATGTTATCTATAACAGATATTTAACACCTAAAATAGATGATAGTAATTGGTTCGTAGAAAATCCTGTTCGGATAATGGAATTGTTTTGGGAAGTTTCTCGCAGAAAAATACCCTTAGGATATACTTTTCAAGATTGGATACAAAAGTATTTATATCTGATTAATGATAGTTTTCGGAGTAATGAAGTCGTTACCAAATACTTTTTAGCAATTTGTAGTACACCTTTATCAGCTGGGTTTACTTTTCGTGAGATGGAAAAATTAGGGGTGCTGTCCCAATATCTGCCTGAATTTGGGGCTGTTCAGGGGATAATTCGTTATAAAAATTTCCATAGTTATCCTGTTAATGAACATATTATAAGAGCGGTTGAGGCTCTTGAAAAAATACCTCATTTAGAAGGTACTATCGGTGATGTATTACGGAAAACATTGAAAGAGATTGAACAGCCAGAATATTTAATATTATCAATTCTTTTGCATGATTTGGGAAAAGTTGAAGGAGAAAGTCATATCGAAGCAGGGGTTCAGATAGCGAGAACTATATGTAGTCGTATGGGGCTTAGTGATGATGATATAGAGCATGTCGCTTTTCTTGTAGAGAATCATCAACTTATGATAGATGTCGCGTTAAACAGAGATATTGATGATATTGAGATAATCCAAGCATTTTTATCTGTGGTAAATAATGAGAAATATATAAAAGAATTATTAATTATGAGTTATGCTGACCTTTGTGCAGTAGGTCCAAATGTATGGAACGAATGGAAGGGTTCCCTGTTAATAAGACTATTTTTAAAAACACTTGCAGTAATAAATCAAATATCTGTTCAAGATTATTCACAGGAAGAGTATTTTATCAAACGGATAGAACAGATTGTTGAGAAATCACCTAATATAAACCGAGATGAATTGGAATATCATCTAAATTCTATGGGCTCAGGTTATCTGGATGCATTTTCTCCAGAAGAAGTCATTATACATATTGGCTGTGTGTATGAAGCACAACGAGAAAAATTAGCGATTCGTTGTTGGTCAAATGACAGTATCGGTATGAGCCATTTTGTTATTGCAACGCGTGATAAACGGGGACTATTTTCACAAATTGCAGGATGCTTTGCTTCACAACTTATTGATATATATAGTGCTTCTTTATATACACGGGAAGATAACTGGGTTGTAGATTGTTTCCTTGTTCGTGATGCAGTCCAACAAAGGCCTTTAACAGCGGGGCAAATATTAGCTATAGAGAAGACGTTGAGGTCAGTGATTCTTGATGGTAAAGATGTTCAGGTTCTTGTTGATAAAACACGAACTAAATTGTTTGCCTTAAAAAAGTCAACAGCTCCACTTCGTACTTATATCCGATTTGATAATAAATCTTCTGCTTTTCATACTGTTATAGATATTGAAACAACTGACCGAACAGGGTTGCTTTATGACATTGCCTCTGCTTTTTCTATTATGGGTATGGATATATTTATAGCCCGAATTAATACTGGGGCATACCGTGTTCGTGACTCTTTTTATGTTCAGTTTCAAGGTGCTAAAATTACACATAGAATATTGCAAACGGCTATTCGTGCTGGATTATTAGAGTCTATCGACTCTTCAACCACTAAACAGGAGTAAAAAACATGAAAAAAACACTCTATTTTTGGTCATTGTCAATTTTTGTCTATTTATTATTTTTTAATTTGTTATTTGGAATATGTTATGCAGATATTTTAGAGGAGATAGAAAACAAGTTTATTGAGATTCATGAAAAAGTAGGTCGCTCTGTTGTAAATATCGAGAGAGAGTCGCAGGTCAGTTCATTGGGAGTAGATAGAGAAGAACTTTTTAAACAATTCGGTCTTCCTCTTCCTGAAGGTGAGAAACTTCCTAAAACACCGCCTCCAAAACAGATGCAAAAAGTAATGGGAACAGGTTCTGGTTTTATCTATTCAAAAGATGGATATATTGTAACAAACAACCATGTAGTAGAAGATGCTGATAAGATTACCGTTAAGACGGTATCAGGCAAAAAATACCCTGCGAAAGTGATTGGCACCGATTCGGAAGCTGACCTTGCGGTGCTTAAGATTGAACCAGAAGAAGAGTTAATACCTGTGGTTCTTGGTGACTCAGACCAGTTGAAGGTAGGGCAATTTGTAGCGGCAATTGGTAGTGCTCGTGGGCTTGAAGGTTCCGTTTCATTTGGTCATATTAGTGCGTTAGGTCGTGAAAACTTAAGGGAGCTTCAACTTCAAGGGTTAACATTTCAGCACTTAATTCAGACTGATGCGGGGATTAATCTTGGAAATAGTGGAGGTCCATTAACTAATATAAAGGGGGAAGTGATAGGTATTAATGTGGCTCTAATGTTAGGTGCAAATCGTATTGGTTTTGCTATTCCGATAAATACAGCAAAACGCGTTATCCCGCAGTTAATACAATCTGGCAAAGTGATCAGGGGGTATTTAGGGGTTGCTGTGTCTGATGCGGAACGCTATTACAAACCGTTAAATATGCCTTCCCAACGTGGTGCCTTTGTAAAAAGAGTCCAGCCAGGGACACCTGCCGAAAAAGCAGGGATAAAAGTTTATGATGTTATCTTGAAAGTAAACGAGCACGAGGTTGAAAATGCTCAAGATTTGGTAAACACGGTGTCATCATATATGCCTGGAACAGAGGTTACACTTGAAATTTGGCGAGATGAACAGACAGTTTCATTGCCTATCATACTTGGAGAAAGAAACCTGCAGGTAACTCAATCAATCCCACAAAAAATAAGTTTTTTGGGTATGAATTTTGGTGATGTAAATAAGCAACAACAAGAAAAGCAAGGTGCAGAATATAATGGTATTTTAATTGAGTCCATAGAAGAGGGAAGTCCCGCAGAGGATGCAGGTTTACTTCCCGGCGATATTATTATTGAAATCCAGAGAAAATCAGTTTCATCTATTAATGACCTAACATCTATTATGTCAAGTTTAATAAGTGAAAATAAGCCTGTAATTGTTCGCTATGTCAGAGGAAAAGAAGAACCAGATATTACTGTTATTGAAGTGGCACAGTAAGTAAAAGGACAAGTTATTTTTTTACGGTAATTTCGTAGACTGTTCTGAAAAAAGAATCTGGATGTCCGTTTTTTGGACTTTTTGCAATGCACTCGACAGTATATTTCTTTTCAGCATTGAATCTTAATGTAATCTGGTTCGAGGTCTCTTTTTGGACGGTACCATCTACTTTCCATGTATACGAATTATATCCTTCTATGGCGGATAATTTTACAGGTTGTTTTAGTGTTGCTGAATATAAAACAGGAGGGTAAGCAACCACTGTCGTTTTAGAACTTGCTTTACCCAAAGGAATATCAGCATCTCTTTCCTCGACTTCTATAATGTATTCGCCAGCCTCAGGGAAAGTATATTCAAAGTTTATTCTCCCTTCACCTTGTGTTATTACTTGATTATTTATTCGCCATACGTAGAAATGTTCAGGGTCAGTAGCAAGCTGAATTTGTAATGTTTGGCCTTCATAGTACATTTCTGGAACATTGATGCTAAGATTAACTCTATTGGAACGAGAGGCTAAACCGAGTCTCTGTTTTAGTTCTTTTACTGTGATTCCTTCACGTTTGGCACGATTTTCTAATGTATCGGGGAGTTCATCTAACGGTGCATATACAGTTATAAGATATTTCCCGACCGATGTCTCAATGGATAAATCATAGGTTCCTGTTTCCAACAATGCAGGCTTTACAAGAATACCACCCTCTATAGGTTTTAGTGTTATCATGTGATTGTATTGGTTGGAGCCAGCAAGAAAAGACCACCGCTTTATATTTTCTTTTTTTAAGGGTTGATTATTAAAGAAAAGGTTTATTTGAACTTCCTGTTCTAAATTATGGAAGGTAATTTCTTCGGGAATGGCTTTTAATACTGGTGATTGAGCATTTAATGACAGATGAAGAATAACGGTTATTATGAATAAAATTGCATATTTAATAGTTTCTAATTTAAAATTTTTATGGTAAATCATCTTATTACTCCTGTTTCGAAGGTATTATTGTATTTACGTAGTTATTTCCATTGTATCAAAAAAATTAAATTATATCTAATAAAAATACAGATTGTTTTGACTTTCTGTTGACAAAAGAGGGAACATGAATATCCGAGATTTTGATATTATTGTTGTGGGGGGAGGTCATGCAGGGATTGAAGCCTCATTGGGCGGAGCCCGACTGGGTTACCGAACAGTTATGATTACATTGCAAATTGATAATATTGGAAAAATGTCGTGCAACCCAGCAATTGGTGGGGTTGCTAAAGGGCAGTTAGTGAGAGAAATAGATGCACTGGGCGGAGAAATGGGACGTTGTATAGACCGAACAGGAATTCAGTTTAAAATGCTAAATCGTTCTAAAGGTCCAGCAGTGCATTCGCCGAGGGCACAAGCAGACCGAACTCTTTATCAATTAGATATGAAACATATATGTGAGATGCAGGAAGGTTTATATTTGAAACAAGGAGAAGTGAAAGATATTCTTGTTAATAAAAATGAAGTTGTTGGTGTTCGTTTGACTACTGGTGAAGAAATTACGGGTAGGACTGTTATTGTTTGTACGGGTACATTTTTATCGGGTCTATTACATTTTGGTATGCACTCTATTATTGGTGGTCGAGCAGGAGACCCACCTTCTGCTTATTTGAGTGATTGTTACCGTAGGTTAGGTTTTGATGTTCAACGGCTTAAAACAGGGACATGTGCACGAATTCATCGCCGTAGTATTTGTTTAGATGGCTTGGAAGAGCAAAAAGGGGATGAGAAACCCAGACCATTCTCATTTACAACACCGATAGAAGGTTTTAACCCCAATAAAATTTCCTGCTGGATTACCCATACCAATGAGCGAACCCATGAAATTATCCGTAAAAATTTAGACCGTTCCCCATTATATTCTGGGAAAATAACAGGGATAGGTGTGCGTTATTGTCCGAGTATTGAAGATAAAGTGGTTAAATTTCCAGAGAAGACAAGTCACCATATTTTTTTAGAGCCTGAAGGGATAAACACAGCCGAAGTATATGTTAATGGACTATCTACCAGTTTGCCAGAAGATGTTCAATTGGAAATGTTACATTCGATTAAAGGTTTGGAGAATGCAGAAATTATACGTCCAGGTTATGCAGTGGAGTATGATTTTATACCGCCTACTCAATTAAAACTAAACCTTGAAACTAAATTAGTTCATGGTTTATTCCATGCGGGGCAGATTAATGGTACGTCGGGATATGAGGAAGCAGGTGCACAAGGATTGTATGCATTATTGAATGCTGTGCGTTATCTGGAGGGAAGAGGACCGCTGATTATTGGGCGTCATGAAGCATATATAGGGGTGATGGTGGATGATATTGTGACGAGAGGAGTAAAGGAACCGTATCGACTATTTACGTCAAGGGCTGAATATCGATTACATCTTCGCCATGATAATGCGGATATAAGATTGGCACATTATGGATTCAGGAATGATGAAATAATTGAAAGGGCACGGAAGAAACAAGATGAAGCAAAAAGGGAAGTAGAGAGATTGGAAAAGTTTGTTATTACACCAAATAAGCAAATTAATGAATGGTTGATGAGTTTAGGAGAACCTCCATTAAGCCATCCCACAACCGCAGGTATTTTAGTAAGAAGACCTAAAGTGTCTTTACGCGACTTTTATAATTTTTTCCCGAGAGATACAAAAATGTCGGTAGAGGCAGAAGAATTGGCAGAAATACTAATCAAATACCATGGGTATTTTGAACGGGAAGAAAAGATGGTTGAGAAGTTTAAGAAGTCTGAAAATATGCTAATACCTCAGGATTTTGATTACGATTCGGTCGAAGGGTTACCACGAGAAAGTAAGCAAAGATTAAAAGAGGTAAAGCCTTCAAATTTAGGGCAAGCATCACGTATTCCTGGGATTCGTTCGTCTGATTTGGTAATTTTACATCTGTGTTTAGAACGATATGCAATGATGCGCGAAAAGACGGAATAAAATTTATTGCCCTTTACATCGGTATAGTTCAGGGTTAATCACCGACTTCATTTTTTCTATGTCAAGTTCACCATCGAGGAAATGAATTATTTTCATAATAGTGTTATCGGTGTCATGGAAAAGATTTGAAAACTCTATTTTTAAGATTTTTAAATACGGATTTATTTGGAGTAGATTTAGAGTTTGTTGGATATGTTTTTCATAAATTTTGTATAAGTCTTCACTTTTTATTTGTTCTAATGTTAAATGTGTTTTTCTTGTTATCATTTTTTGTTGCGATTCAATAATTTCTTGAATAGAACGCATCATGAAAATAATTCGTGCAGGAAACTGGATGTTCAATTTAGCAAGAGTTGGAGAAACAATTTTTACTGCATAACCTTGATATGAATTGAGCCAGGAGAGGTCCGAGTTTTTTGTTAATGCTTTTATTTTAGAGTGCTCATAATAACCATAGGGATTGTTATTATCGGGTAGTCGTTCAGAGTCGAACAATAATGGTATTCCACCAGCATAGAGAATTTGCATAACGAGGGAAGTTCCCGAACGGGGTAAACCTGATATAATAATTAAGTAATCTCGTTTCATATTGATTTAGATAGACAATTTATTTTTAGTAATATTTTGCTATATTTAATCGTTAAATATAAAAACACTTACTTTTCCAGATAATTTAGGTAACGACATAGGAACTTATTATGAAAAACAAACGAAGGAATTTAGGTTATTTTTTTATAGTTAGTTGGTTTACATTTTTTCTTTTAACTCAAGTCAATTGTGCTACATTTTCTTATGGAAGTGTGTCACAAAACAAAATATTTAAGGCAAAGGAGAAAGTTATTCCTGCTTTAGTTCATTTAAATCCTATAAAACCAGTATATACGTTAGGTAAAAAAGAAGAAGTAATAGTTATTGGTAGTGGTTTTATCATCTCCTCGGATGGTTATGTTATTACGAATGAACATGTGGTAGGGGAGAGCAAGAAGGTGAAGTGCATTTTAAGTGATAAACGAGAGGTTGATGCTGATGTTATTGGTACAGACCCCTTTACAGATATTGCTGTGTTAAAACTTCCTGCAGATGAGAAGTATCCGTATGTGGTTCTGGGTAATTCTGACAAAATTGATGTTGGTGGAATTGTCTTTGCAATGGGTAGTCCTCATGGGCTTGCTCGTTCTGTTTCTATGGGAATTATCAGTATGACAGACCGCTATTTGGAAGACCAACGCGGTGTTATTTCAATGTTTAATAATTTTATCCAAACCGATGCGGCGATAAATCAAGGGAATAGTGGTGGGCCGTTAGTCAACCTTAAAGGTGAAGTTATAGGTATCAATTCGAGAATGCTAATAGGGGCGGAAAATGTTGGTTTTGCAATTCCAATTAATATTGCCAAGGAGGTAGTGGATAGTATTATCAAAACAGGTAAAGTACAAAGAGGCTGGGTAGGAATAAATTTGCAAGAAATGAAAGCAATAACAGAAGATATGAATCAAAAGGGAGTTGTTATCTCTGATGTGGAAGTGGACTCACCTGCATATAAAGCAGGAATTCAGTCTGGGGATATTTTGGTTGCGGTTAACAATGAATCTATTCATGCACGATTTCAGGAAGATTTGCCCCTTGTGCGTAAAAAACTTGCAGATTTAGAGCCTGGCAAGGAAGCACAATTAACTGTGATGCGAAACGGTGAGACGAAAGATTTTCATTTAATACCAGAGGTATATAGTCCTTATAAGGGACAAGAAGTTGAGTTCACAGAATGGGGGTTTACTGCATCCGAAATAACCAATGAGATGTTAAAACGATTAAGAATACCAAATAGAAACGGAATATATATATCTGGGGTACAGGATGGAAGCATTGCCAAAAATTCTGGTTTGCTTGCAGGTGATGTCATTTTAGAATTTGAAAAACAACCCGTAAATAATCTCGAACAGTTCCTGAAATTATATCAGGACGCTATTGAAACCAATAAACAAAAGATACTGTTGTTTGTTCAACGAGGAGTTGTTACGAGATTTATTCTAATAAAGGATATGAAGGTTGATGGATTAACGATAAAAGGTATTGAGGAAAAACGGAGAAATTCTGATGAGCATTAATTTGTTTGTTGCAGTAATATCCATTCATAGTGTAATTTTAGGTTTTACATCACAGCAATTAGAGACGATTTATAAAAAAGTCTCCCCATCAGTGGCATTAATTCAATATTCATCAGAGGTTATGAATCAAATTACAGGTGAGGTATCCCGTAGAGATGGGAATGCATTGGGTTTAATTGTTTCTTCCGATGGCTTGGTTATGGTGCCAGGGTTCGTTGAGACGGAGAATATCGAATCCTTTAATTTTAGGGTTCGAATTCAAATTAATAATGAGGAGAAGGAATTTAATGCTACAAAATTGAAGAAACCTGATGATATAAATGTATTGTTTTTAAAAATTGAGAATAAAGAAGGAATTAAATTCCCTTTTGTATTATTTGCTAATGACCCCCAATTAAGAGTTGGTTCTGCCATTGCTATGGTAGGTGTTTTAGGGGAGACATTGGATAACGTGCGTTGTATTACGACTGCACATATAGGGGCTATTTTAGAAAAACCGCGGTTAACATATTGTATTGATGAAAATGTCAGGCTGGGGTTTGTTGGAGCGCCTGTGATAAATGAGCAAGGGGATGTGGTTGGTGTTATTGGATTTGATTTGAGTAAGGCAGAAGGAGGCGAGGTGTATACTCGTAGTGGGCACCCATTGGTATATCAGTATGAACTGTTCAAGAAATATTTAGAAGAACCACCTAAAATCCAATTAAAAGAAGATGAACAAGAGGCATGGCTTGGCGTGATAACTCAGCCTTTAACTGACGATTTCGCAGAGTACTGGGGACTTCCTAAAGAAGGGGGACTTATTGTAGCTACAGTCGTTAATCCTTCCCCAGCCTCAGAATGTGGATTAAAAGTTGGAGATATAATTACCAATTTTAATGGAGTACCTATCCATGCAAAATATGATAGCGATGTTACTGGTTTTACAAAATTAGTTCGAGAGGCTGGGGCTGGAAACCATGTAAAGATTGAAATTTTGCGAGATGGGACACCTATGACATTGACCACATTGCTCAGTAATCGCCCAAGACGGTCTTATGAAGCGGAGGAATATGAATGGGAATCTGTTGGACTAACAATTCGTGAGATAACCCCAGATTTAAGAATAGCGTTAAGCATAGATGAATCTGTTCAAGGAGTGTTTGTTTATCGTGTGAAATCAGGGAGTCCAGCACAAGTCGCAAGATTAACCCGTGGTTTTATTATTCAATCTATTGGGAATTATCCTATAAGTTCTATTAAAGAATTTAAGGAGTTAGCTAAAGTAATTGATGAAAGAAAACCTAAAGAAATTACAGTGTTTGCAAAAATAGGGAATATCTCTGGATTCTTCAGGATTCAACCAAGGTGGGGTGAGTCAGAATAAAATTTTTGAATGATGTAATTACTTGATTTTGTGTATTAATTTTAATATAATGTATTTGAATTGAGCGGGATTAACTCAGTTGGTAGAGTGCCAGCTTCCCAAGCTGGATGTCGCGGGTTCGAGACCCGTATCCCGCTCCACTTTTTTATAAGTTTATTTATGTTTGAGAAAATCTTGTGTCTCATGGATAATTAACGGGGTTAAAAAAACAATAGATATTAAATTAGGGAGAGCCATTAATGCATTTGCAATATCTGCTAATGTCCACACAATATTTAGTTTTAAGTTGGCTCCTATAAATACTGCAATTACCCACATCCAGCGGTATATAAAAATCCTCTTTGTTTTGAATAAATATTCCCAAGCCTTTTCTCCATAGTATGACCAACCTAAAATAGTTGAATAAACGAATGAAATTAAAGCAATTGTTAACACTATGGGACCGAATATTGGATAACTACTCCATGCAATATTTGCTATTTCTATTGGTGATGATGATTTACTCCAAGCCCCTGATGAAACTAATGTGAGTCCAGTAATAAAGCAGATCACGACGGTATCCCAAAATGTGCCTGTTGCGGATACAAGAGCCTGTTGGACAGGATGTTTTGTTTTTGCAACAGCCGCAACAATAGGGGCACTTCCTAATCCCGCTTCATTAGAGAAAAGACCACGAGCAACACCAAACCGAACTGCCTCACGGACACCTGCCCCTAAAAAACCGCCTATTGCAGATTGTCCTGTAAATGCAGATTTGAAAATTAGAAGGAGAGACTCAGGAAGATGATGATAATTAATTATTAAAATGCCAATACATCCAAAGAGATAAAAAACCACCATAAAAGGAACTAACATTTCACATACACGGGCAATACTTTTTATCCCTCCAAGAATTACTAATGCAGTAAGGAAGGCTGTGATAATCCCTGTGATTACAGAGGGCAGTCTAAATGTATTTTCAATTGTTTGAGACATTGCATTGGACTGAACCATATTCCCTATACCAAAAGAGGCTATCACAGTAAATAGAGCAAAAAGCACGGCTAATATTTTAGAGTTAAGCCCTTTTTCTAAGACATACATAGGACCGCCTACAAATTCGCCGAATTCATTTTTATCTCGAAACTTGATAGATAGCACAGCTTCGGAGTATTTTGTAGCAAAACCAAAAACTCCTGTTAACCACATCCAGAAAACCGCTCCTGGCCCACCTGCTGAGATTGCGGTTGCAACACCTATTATATTTCCAGTGCCAACAGTAGCGGCAAGAGCTGTCATCAGCGATGCAAAATGACTAATTTCCCCAGGTTCTGATTGGGGTCGGGCTAAAGAAAAGCGTATTGCTGTTGTGATATATCGTTGGATAAATCGTAGTCTTATTGTCAGGAAGATATGCGTTCCTAATAGAAGAACAATGGCAGGATAGCCCCATACATAATTTGATATTGTTGATAAAAGTTGTTCTATCTCTTCCAACGAATTTATATCCTAAACAATTCTATTTGAGAACCCGCTAACCGACGATTTTTTCAGCTTTATAGCCACCTTGCATGACATCTCGTCCATAAATTAGCCCAAAGACAATCACAAGAATAATGCAAAGTGCGGAAACATATCGGAAAGCAATTCGTCCTCCATAGAGGTCAGCAGGGTTGAGTAGTTCCTTAGCGGATTTGCCGATATTTGCATTTTCAGGGGCTAATAATTGGATAGCCCTAAGGAGATTTGCGGTTTTAATCTCTGGAAGTTTATTGTTAGTCTTATAGTAATTTTCAATGTTTTTGGCTTCGTTAATTAGGTTATCGATAGCTATTTGCTCACGTTCAGGTCTACCCTTCTTATAATCAGGAAAAACTTGTGATACTTCTTGTACAATTGCAATAGTTTTCTGTAACTCAAATTTTTCATGTCCATAGTAATCCGCTACTCTACCCATTAAGGGTATTGTTATAAGTCCAACAGCCACATTCCCAGCCACTCCTAATAATGCAAGTGCAAATTCACCACCTTTGGGGACTCTTTCTGATGCAACACCTAACATAGTAGGCCAAAAATAACAAACGCCGAGAGCGAAAACCGTATCGGCTATAAAAATAGATGTATAACTATTTGCAAAACTGAGCATATAAAGTCCTATACCTGATAAGATTGCTGAGCTTAACAACATTCCTGTTGGGGATAACTTATTTACAACAGGTCCTGAAAATTGTCTTAGCAATGCCATTAGTAAACTTGTCCAAACTAAGACTAACATTCCTGGGATTCCTCCAGATTCAAGAACCGCAGGTATCCAACGGTTAGGACCTAATTCCACAGATGCAGTCATCATCATGCAAATAAATAGCAAAATGAAAAGGGGTCTTCCCAATGTCTCTTTTATCATTTCGCCAAAACTTACGCCAGATTGAGCTCGTTCTGTTTCTGGGAAGTTTTCCATAAGCATAATAACAGCGTAAGCGAACGTAGGTATTAAAATAGAACCAACTTTAAGTTGCCAGGAAGTAATCCCTACTTTGTCAAGGAAATAACACAGTAAACCGCCAATAACTATTCCTCCTGGAAACCACACATGGAACTGATTTAGTTTTTGTGTTTTTTTGTCAGGATATAGTGTGGCAACTAAGGGATTGCATGCCCCTTCGACAAGTCCGTTGGCAAATGCAATTGTAAGTGCCCCGAAGAATAGCATCCAGAAGCCATTTGCAAAAATCATGAGTGAAATCCCGCTTACGAAGAAGACAAAAGCTAATCGAAGTAGGAAACGAATGCCTAATACCGAGCATAAGGGGCCGAATATTAAAATAGAAATTGGGAAGCCCCAAAGGCCTGCTCCACCTATCCATCCAGCCTGTTCATTGGTTAGTAAAAATTGTTGTTTTAATGGGTTCATAATGGCACTTAATACAGCAAATGTCATGGCTGTTGCTACCAAAGCGGTACAGCTTCCTACAAACAGTTTTGTCGGTTTAATTTCTTGACTCATATTAACGCTCCTTATAAGTTAAATTATATTTTTTATATATTCATTAAATTGCTTTCAGTTATAATAAATTGAAAAATGTCGTTGCATTAACAATTATTATTGATTTTATACATTCTTGTCAAAAAAATAAATAATGAAATAAGATTAAATGAGTAAGAAAGATAATTTAATAGTTCAATTATTTTGGCTGGTATTGCTTTTGATAATGTTATCTTTGGGATTTCTTGCACAAAGTATTTATTTAGTCTATGCAATTTATGTTTTTTTAATTGTGTTTATTTTGTCAAGTATTCTAAACCGTTTGTGGTTAAGAGTTATTGATTGTAATCGCATTGTAAAGCCTGTAGTAATAAATGAGGGACAGGAAGTAGAAGTTACTGTTTTTGTACACAATAAATTTTGGTTACCAATCCCGTGGTTGTATGTTGAGGATATAACTCCGTCAGGGTGTGAAATTATAGGGTCAAATGCACAATTATTTATCTTAAAACCAGATGAGATGATGCCTATTTCATACAAACTTAGATGTCCAAGGAGAGGTTATCATCGTATAGGTCCATTAGTGATGGAAACAGGTGATTTTTTTGGATTGCAACGGCGATTCCGTACGGATGAGAATCAAGAATATATTACTGTACTACCCTCCGTAGTTTATATCAAAAGTTTTCAGGTTTCTACACGAAGACCTCATGGACCTGTTCGTGTATCCCATAAAATCTATGAGGACCCAACAAGAATTTACGGGATAAGAGAATATACGCCTGGTGATCCCTTAAAATCGATTCACTGGAAAGTCTCAGCTAAGGCTAACAAGTTACAGGTTAAAACATATGAACCTGCAACAGTAATTGGGGCAACTCTTGTTCTCGATATGTTTGAGGATAATTATTTGCCCCAGAGTAGAGAAGAACGGATGGAATTGGCTATTACAACCACAGCTTCCATCGCATATCTACTTCATCTTTCTGGTGAGCCTGTAGGCTTTGTTACAAATGGAATGGATGCAAGTGATACCGCAGAATATAAAAGGAAAAGTGAAGTGTCCATGGCTCGCGATGACCTTGTCACAAAAATTATTCAGGAACAACAACCAGAACATTTAAGTCCATTAATAGTTCCTACCCGTAGGTCGCCTGTTCAGTTGCAAAAGATATTAGAAAATTTAGCTCGTGTGATACCAGGAAAAAAGGTTGATATCCCATATCTCTTACAAATGACAGCTCCCTATTTTCCGAGAGACAATGCATTGATTTTAATCGTTCCTCAAGTATCTGATGACCTTGCATCTGTTGTGGAGAATTTAAGGGCTAACGGTTTTATTATCACTGTATTTTTAATTAAAGATGATGATGCATATAAGGAATCTGTTGTGAAGGTAGGTAAATTTGGCATCCATATTTTTCATATTCAGCATGAACAAGATTTGTTCTATATTGCTCCTCAAAAGATTGGAGTATAACGATGAGAATCCCAGATTGGATGGAAGATGGTAGTTTGTCATGGAGTGACAGTAAAGAAGAAAAAGTCACATCTGACGAAAAAGAACAGGAAGAACAGCCACCCGTCCTTGTTTCTACGGATTTTACGAAATTAAATGTTAAAACGAAATATAGCGGAGAATATATTGTTGGTACAGAGTGGACATTAACAGACACTTTGCTTAGCATTGTTAATCCTTTTCTAATTTTAGTTTTGCTATGGTCTATAGTCTTTTTTTTGTTAGATGTTCGCTATATTTATACAGAAGTCAATGATATTAATTTGAGATTTGTTGTTTTTTTCTTAGTTTTAGGGATTGTAGGTGTAAATAGAATATTTGCTACGGAGAGTGTTGAGAGTGGGATAAGTTATGGTGCAGGTCTAGCTTTGGCTATAAGTTTATATGTGATGGTAAGTACTTCTGTATATGGAACAGGCTCTGTTATCTATAATCTTGTCACTGGAAATAGTTTTTTGGCTTTTCTATCTAATATGGGAGTTGTCATTTTTTTATGGTGGTTAACAAATAGAATAACGTATGAATGTTGTATTGATGAGAATCCGAATGCGGGAGAAATCGGTATTGCTACCAGTGTAAATAAGGCATTTCAGAAAACGGTTAGGAAAGAGGAAACAGCACATCAGAAAGAAAAAATGGGGACAGAACTTTTTTACGAGTTAGAGGCAGTAGACCCTACACAATTGTCTTTTAAGGACCCATCAGTAAAAGATATCACATTTAATATTATGGGTTTTGGTGAAAGGTTATCACGTATTCCCGCAGGTATCTCTGTATTATTTTTTAGCATTCCTGTTCTTGGAATTTTTTCGTTAGGACTGAGAATACTTGTAAATGGTGGAGAACAGATGGTTAATGTCGGTTGGGTTTATTTAGGACTCTTTGTATTTTCATCTATGACTTTGTTAGTTATGACCAGTTTGGGTGGTCTCAGGGAATATTACAAAAATCGAAGGGTATATGTTCCTTCGATGTTAGGTGTAACATGGGTGTTATTAGGTATAGCAATTATCGTTGTTGCTATGGTGTGTGCCACATTTTTACCGCTTCCAACATTGCCAAAACCCTTTTATGTTGCGGAACATCAAACCGACCCTTGGGTGCGTAATAGTCATTTTCAGTTAAATCCAATTGTTGTAGCACCAGTTGTTGAAATATGGCAACAGCAAATGATACTTCAAAAATTGAGATATGTCGTGATTTTTATACTTATATTTGTTAGTTCATGGGTTGCTTTTTCCGCAGTAAAAAGATTTATTGTCCATTGGTGGCAAGTATCGTTACAACGAGGTGGATTTCTCGTTAGATGGCTTATGAAACTTTTGGAGAGGCGAAAAGGAAAGGTGAAGATAAAAAGGAAAATATCAATTAAGTCTTCTAAATCTATTAAATTTGTAAATTCGTTATCAGACCCTAATATGAGTCAAAAGTTCACACCTAATGAGCATATTGAGTATGCATATCAAGCTTTATGTGCTTTGGCTGAGGATTTGGGTGTTCCTAAAAAATTAAATGAGACGCCCTTAGAATTTTTGGCGAATTTGCCTAATGTTTTAGAAGTATTAAGAGAAGAAATTGAAGAACTTACTCTTTTATATCAAACTGCGGTATTTTCCCCTATAAAATTTGATAGTAAAATTTTGGATAGGTTACGGAAATTTTGGATTTCATACACTCGTGTGCGAAATAGATTATTGTAGTGAACCTTTATAAAAATCCAATTTGGTTATTGTCTTTTGGTCAACTGTTGTATTAGTAATTGTGCTTTTTGTTGTTCCCCGCATTGTCTCAATAGGTCAACGGCAAGGTCGTATCTTTTTTCAAGTATCATTTGTTGGCTTAAAGGTTCCAAAAGTAATTTTTTATATTTTTCTGGAATAATATTAATGCCTGTTTTATAAATATGTTGGACAATCTTATTACAAAGATTGCTTTTTTGAGTTGAATTGGTTGGAAGATTGTTCATTAAATTTAACCATATCCGAATTGCTCTTTCATAATAACCCGCTTCCCACCATAAAAAACTTGCCATTTCTAAGTAGTTTTTCTTTTCTAACCATTGTGCAGCTTTTTTTGTTTTTCCGATACTTACAAGTAGATTAGCACATTGTTCTGGCTCACCTGCTTTTAATAATAATTTTGCAGAATATACAGTGTATCCTGCTTTTGCATACTCTGTAGCAGACCTCTTGAGCATACCTGCTTTTTCGAATGCCCAACCTGCTTCTTTATATTTTTGCATAGATACATACACTTCACCTAATTGTTCGAATTTCTTTTCTTTTTTTAGCCGTTCTATAGTTTGTTGAGGTGCTTTAAGCGATTCCAGTTCTTGGATAAATTCAGATTGTTTATCTATGGTTTCAGATGCTGGAGGTATTACAGGTGTGCTCTCTGCTATAAATTTGCGATTTCTCCAAAAACGGCGAATACGAAGGTATATTTCATAAAAAAGTAAAAAGATTAGAAAGGTAATCGTACCTTTTACAATAATGGGTGCCCAAGGTTCGATAAGTTCATAACCGATATAATTCTCTACCGTATTGATTACTTTGTCTAAAAATGTGTTCCAGTACCAATTAATAAATTTCACCTTTAGCCCTCCAAAAAGGATGTAGGCATTTTATTCTTTAAATTTCCTAATCTCGATTTGCATACCTTCAGAAATTGAGGATAATGTGTTAGGGGAGTCGGATATGGTTCCTAATATATTTACAGCAGTTATTAGTCTGCATTCGTTTCCTCTCGATATAGGGGTTTTCCCAAAAGGTATGGCTACTGAATTACCTTCTACCCAGAAACAAATGGTTCCTGGTGGGACAACATCTGTTGCGTTATTTTCCAAGGTCGCTTTGATAGGCACATTAAAATATATTTCATCTCCCCAGCGTTGGGCTAAGGATTTTACGGGCAATGCTTCCCATAGTTTCTCAGCAGTGGGTGATGAATTGAGGATGCCTTTTACAGATTTATCTTTCCAGATGATAAGAATTTCTTTTTTAATATCCATATTTACTATTTCTTTACATTGTTATTTTGGCTTTCATAAGGTACCATGAATCTTTTTCATAAAGACAAATCTCGGGGATGTTAGGTAAAATTTGGGTCAGTGGTTCTAAATTATTAGATTCTAATAGATTTTTATTGGCTTCGAGAAATAATTTTATATTGTTCGTATCGATTTTTAAGAAACCATAAGGGCATTCATTATTAGTATTAGACTGTGTCTGTTTTTCTGACTGGTCTGAGTTTTCTAAGGATTCCGATTCTCCAGACTCTTCAGGTTTTATTACATCTAAAGCGACTTTATCAGCAAGACTAATAAGTTTGGTTCTGTTATTGGTTAGAACAATATAAGGGTCTTTAAAGCCTATATTTAATGTTAGAGGCAGTTTTAGCATTACAGATAAGTCTGCTTTTAATGTGCTAAAGTCGCCAATAGGTTCATCATCAACAGCAACTGCTTTAAGTAGTCCTTTAGCATTTTCTACTTGTTTGGATTTAGCACAGAAAACAATGTCTGGATATAACTCGCTACTGGGATATATGCCAATAGACAATTCATCCGAGATTAGGGGAGAGGTGACTATGCCAGTTAGTTTATTAAATTTCGTCTTCAAGTCTCCTTTTGTGTCTTGCCGAAGCAAGTTTGGCAAAAACTCTCTTATAGCATTAGTTAAGGCTAAATCAAGGGTTAATAGACTGTTATCAGGCAAGAATTTTGAAAGGGTAAGTTCTGGTTTTTTTGATTTATTAACCATATTTGGTAGTGAATGAACAGAAAAAGCGATTTCAGTAAAATCGCTATTTGGATTTATAACAGCACAGAATTCATCATAATCCCTACCTAATGTAAGGGTAACAGCTTTGAACCAGTTAGGTTCGTAAGAGTCCTCGGATACTTTTTTCTTTAGTTCATCTGAAATAGATAAAAGAATAGCAATTTCATTTGTCCCTAAAATGGGTTTTCCATAAAGCCCATAGTTGTAGGACGGAAGGATATTTTCTCTTAGTATGGTTTGTGTAAGAAGGGATAAATCATTTGAACATACTATGTGATTTCTATATAACATAAATCCAAATTTGTTTTTATTATCCCAATAAGCTGAATAGGGTGCGGATATGAACCAATACCACGAAGTTTTTAATGATGTTTTTTTAGCATCGGGGAAAACTTTTGCGAAAGCATCTAAGTTATTGGTTGGCAAAACTATTTGCCACTTATCATTAGGGGTATAGAAAAATGCACAAGGGTTGTCGATATTGATACCGATGGACTTTAAAGAAGTTTCAAAGGATTGGTCTTCTTTCCCTTTTAATAACATTGAAATAATAGGTTGATTTATTATATTGTTTAATACTTTATTTTCAGCAAATGAGTTTATTTTAGAAAGGATATGTATTATTTGTGTAACGGAAGGGGAAATGAGGGCAAATGTATCAGCTTGGGGTTGAAATGTTAAAAGTGAACGTGATATTAGTTGGTCGGGATTACCATAAATTTGAGTTTCTTTTAATGGTTCTTTGGGTGCTGGTTTACTGCATGAAAAGAGGATAGGTGTTATTAGACATACAAATAAAAAAAAGACCCAAATTTTGTTATTTTTTTTCATTCTATTTCTCCTTTTTGGATTTTACTATAATAGTTTTGTGTATTATCTTAATTCCCGCTTGTTATGATTATAAAATATAAATTATGATTTTAATGTTATTTTAATTGATTTTATAGGGTGTTTAAAAATAGATAGGATTGTTTGTATTATGCCTATTAGTAATTCATCATTACAAAAAAATTTAACGGTTGTAGTTATAGGGGCTTCAGGTGACCTTTCGTTACGTAAGATATTCCCCGCTTTTTATGCATTGTTTGCTAAAAAATTATTGCCTCAGAAATTTAGAATTATTGGCTTTGCAAGAACGGATATGAATAACGAGTCATTTCGAGAGAAGATAAGGGCTTTTTTATTGAGTCAGGCTCACAATACCCAAGATTTAGATGAATTTTTAACGAGATGTTTTTACTGTAGAGGTAATTATGATGAGTATCAGGATTATGAAAAGATAGGAAAGTTAATAAAGGAGTTGGAAGAAGGGAAGTTATCGAATAAGATTTATTATCTTGCTATACCTCCATTCTTATTTCTAACAGTATCGAATGCCCTTGCCCACTCTAATCTTATCCATAGTCAAGGGGAAGATGTATGGACACGGGTTGTGGTAGAAAAACCATTTGGAAGGGATAGAGAGAGTTCTGATGAGTTAACCGCAGGATTGCAGAAAGTTTTTAGAGAAGAACAAGTATATCGTATTGACCATTATCTTGCGAAAGAGGTGATTCAAAATCTAATGGTTTTGCGATTTGCTAATTTAATACTGGAACCGCTATGGAATCGGCAGTATATACAAAATGTCCGTATATCATGGATGGAGGATATTGGTATTGAAGGTCGAGGTGGATATTTTGATGAATATGGAATAATTAGGGATGTAATGCAAAATCATTTGTTGCAGATGGTCGCATTAGTTGCAATGGAACAGCCTATAAAATTAGAAGCGGATTATATTCGTGATGAAAAAGTAAAGGTGTTAAGATGTATTTCTCCTATTACATTATCGCAATTGGTTATAGGGCAGTATGGTCCTGGTATTTTGCAGTGTAAGAAATGTGAGGTTAAACATGGATATCGCGAAGAAGAAGGGGTTCCAAAAGATTCAATTACCCCTACCTATGCAGCAGTATCTTTATTTGTTAAAAATCGGAGATGGGATGGAGTTCCCTTTTTACTGAGAGCAGGAAAAGGATTATCAAAAAGGATGACGGAAATAAAAATTCAGTATAGGGAAGTTCCAGGAAATATTTTTACAGAGACAGCACCACAACTTTTACCTAATGAATTAATTATTCGAGTTCAGCCAGATGCTATGATTGCTTTAAGGATTGTTAATAAAATTCCTGGATTGTCACTTGTGCTTGGAGAATCTAATCTTGATTTGTCCTATGAATCTGCATTTGTAACACCTGTTCCGGATGCATACGAACTACTGTTATTAGATATAATTCGTGGAGATAAAAGTTTATTTATCCGTTCCGATGAGTTAGAAGCAGCATGGGATATTTTTAGTCCTGTTTTACATGAGATGGAGAAGAAACGAATTCAGCCTGTAATATATCCATTTGGTTCAGATGGACCATATACGGCTGATTTATTAGCAAGTAAATATGGTACCGCATGGTAAAAATAAAGTATAAGGAGTATGGTTATGAAGAATAAAGGAACGAATACGTGTGTGTTTGGTGTTTATGTCACAATGTTTGTGTGTTTGTTAATGATTGTCGTAGGTTGTGGAAAAGTCCAAAATGCAGAGGATAAAGGCACAAAAAGGGAAAAACCACGAATTGCCTTAATAATGAAATCGTTGGCAAATGAATTTTTTAAAACAATGGAAGAGGGTGCAAGGAGGCATAATAAGGAGCATTCTTCTGAATACGAATTGATTGTTGAAGGTATTAAAGATGAATTAGACATAAATCGTCAAGTGCAATTGGTAGAAAATATGATAGGACAACGTGTCGACGCTATCGTTATTGCCCCAGCAGATTCAAAAGCATTAGTACCAGTATGTAAGAAGGCATTGAAAGCAGGTATCATTGTTATCAATATTGATAATCGTTTTGATACTGATGTCGTCCGCGAAAATGAGGTACAGATTCCCTTTGTAGGTCCAGATAATCGTAAAGGGGCAAAAAAAGTGGGTGATTATCTTGATCAACAGTTACAACCCGGCGATGCAGTGGCTATAATTAATGGTGTCCCCACCGCTTATAATGCAATCCAAAGACGATTAGGGTTTTTAGATGCCATTCAAGAGCGAGGGCTAAAGTTAGTTGCAGAAGAAAATGGTGATTGGGAAATGTCAAAAGCAAATAAAGTAGTGTCCGCATTGATGACAGAAAAACCGGAAATCAAAGGGATTTTCTGTGCAAATGATAGTATGGCATTAGGGACAATATCTGCATTAAAAGCAGTGGGACTTATTGATAAAGTAAAAGTTGTTGGTTTCGATAATATTTCAGCAGCAAATGAGTTGTTGGAAAAAGGTGAATTATTAGCAACGGCGGACCAACATGCAGACCAGTTGGCTATTTATGGTATAGAATATGCCTTAGAATGTCTAAACACAAAAAATATACCCGCAGATAAAGAAACACCTGTTGATTTAGTAGTAAAAAAGTAAAAGAAATTTGAGCATGAAGATAATTATTAATTTTGTAAAAGAACAAATAGGATTACTGTTAGCACTTTGCCTACTAATTGGATTTTTTAGTTTAAAATCTCAGTACTTTTTTTCTTATTCCACATTGATAACTATTTTGAATCAAATACCACACATTTTGCTTTTGTCCATTGGTATGTCAATGGTATTAATTATTGGAGGGATTGACCTTTCGGTTGGTTCGGTGTTAGGGTTGTCTGGAGCTGTATTAGGTATTTTACTCGTTCAAAAATATCCATTACCACTGGCGATTGTTGCTTGTTTAGTAACGGGGGTTATTTGTGGAACTATTAATGGGTTTATTATAACTCAATGGCGTATTCCTGCTTTTATTGTGACTTTGGGGATGTTAGAGGCAGGTAGGGGACTTACTTATTTATTCACTAAATCACAAACACAGTATTTAAGTTCTACCCTTGATAATATTGCTGAACCAAATTTGTTTGGAATACGTTTACCTCTTTTTTTAGCAATGGTAATAGTTATCATTGCCCATATTCTATTAGTAAATACTCCTTTTGGTCGGCATTGTTTTGCCGTTGGTGCGAAGGAAGAAACCGCTCATTTATCTGGAATAAATACCCGAAAATTAATATTTTCTGTTTATGTTATTTCCGGTTTCTTATCTGCTCTTGCAGGGTTGTTGCACTGTGCACGATTAAGTTCGTCCGACCCTAATGCAGGAATTGGGTACGAATTATCAGCCATTGCTTCAGCAGTTATTGGAGGTAATAGCCTAAGTGGCGGAAAAGGCTCAGTTATTGGAACGGTGTTGGGTGTTATTATTATAGCAACGTTAGAAGTAGGACTTGTGCAAATTGGTGTGCCGGAGCCTTGGAAGAGAGTTATAACCGGTGCTGTAATTATTTTAGCTGTAATTGCAGATGTTTACCGTGGAAAATTGAAGATTTTTCAGAAAATATAATTGAGGCTACTTATGTGATTAAAGTTTTTGTTAATGAAAAACAATATGAATTCTCAGAGGGGGTAACATTAGACGACATTAAACAAAAATTTAAACCCACCGCAGATTTAGTAATATTAAATGGGTTTCCAATTTCTGTTGATAATTTGTCACAAAAAGTTTTAGAAGGGGATAGAATCGTCTTAATAAAAAAAGGGGAAATACCTTCTGAAGATGAGTTAGAAACCTTAATGGTTGCAAGGCATACGCCAGGTGTTCATAAGAAAATTAAGAACAGTTCTGTGGGAATTGCTGGATTAGGAGGGCTTGGTTCCAATGTTGCGATAGCACTGGCACGAGTAGGTATAGGCAAATTGGTGCTCGTTGATTTCGATGTAGTTGAACCCAGTAATTTAAATCGTCAACATTATTTTTTACGTCATATAGGGTTGTTTAAAACAGAAGTGATGAAACAGATGATTTACGAGATAAATCCGTATGTTAATGTTGTGGTCCATACCATTAAAGTAGATGAAACGAACATAGCCGAATTATTTTCGGATATAGATATTCTTGTAGAAGCATTTGATACAGATATTGCTAAACGAATGTTAATAGAAAATTTTCAAAAAATATATCCTAAAAAGTCGATAATTAGTGCCTCCGGAGTTGCAGGATATTATTCATCTAACACAATTCGAGTTCGAAAAATTACTCCATATTTTTATGTTGTTGGTGATGAGGAACATTCAGCAATGCAGGGTGTAGGATTAATGTCTCCCAGAGTAGGTATTGTTGCACATATGCAAGCGAATATGGTTTTGCGTGTAATCATGAGTGAGGATAAACCTTGATTTAGAAAGGAGAACGTTTATATATGAACTCACCGCACATCGTAATTATAGGAGCAGGCCCAGGAGGTTTAACCGCTGGAATGATACTTGCAAGTCATGGTTTTAAGGTGACAATCTTTGAGAAAGATCCAATCGTTGGAGGAAGAAATAAATATTTACAATTTGGAAATTATAAATTTGATTTAGGACCTACTTTTTTGATGATGCGTTATGTCCTGGAACAAGTGTTCCAATTAGCAGGGAGAGATGTACATGATTACCTTAAAATTTATAAATTAAATCCTATGTATCGATTGGCATTTAAAGATTTTTATCTGGATGTTACAGACGACCATAAAGAAATGGCTGACAGAATTGAAAAATTATTTCCAAATGGAGGCGAGGGCTTTAAATATTTTATGAAGAGGGAAGCCAATCGGTTTAAATATATGAGAAAATGTTTAGAAAAGCCGTATCTTTCGATATTTGACATGGTAGGAAAAGATTTAATGTTTGCACTACCACATCTTGCTATTGGAAGAACAGTAAACGATGTGCTTTCAGATTACTATAAAGAGGAAAATCTTCGTATCTGTTTTTGTTTCCAAAGTAAATACTTGGGGATGTCACCATGGAAATGTCCCGGCGCTTTTGCTATGATTGCTTATGTAGAACATGAATTTGGAATTGACCATGTCGAGGGAGGTTTATCTGAAATTTCAAGTTCTATGGCAAAGGTGATAAATGAATATGGAGGAGAAATATATACAAATACAAAAGTAGAACGGGTTGTTGTCGATAATGGGTCTGCTCATGGTGTCGTTTTAGAAGATGGAACAAAAATCAAAGCGGATGAAGTTATTATTAATGCAGATTTTGCGTATGCTATGAGTAGTTTGTTTAAAGGGGATTTATTGAAAAAATATGCACCAGATAAATTAAAGAAAAAGAAATATTCATGTTCTACATTTATGCTATATCTTGGTTTGGATAAACTATATGATGAAGTGCACCACACAATCCATTTTGCTGACAATTACTATCAGAATACGGAAGACATTGCAAATCGTAAGGTATTGTCAGAAGATTTTTCTTTCTATATACGAAATGCAAGTTTATTAGACAAAACACTTGCACCTGAAGGACATTCTGCTCTTTACGTATTGGTTCCTGTTCCAAATAATACCTCTGGTATTAAGTGGGAAGACATTAGACAGGAATACAGAAATAAGGTTATAGATAGAATTAAAGAGAGAACCACCATGAAAGATATAGATAATCACATCGAAGTAGAGCATTGTATAACTCCACTGGATTGGGAACAAATAGGAGTGTATAACGGAGCGACATTTAATTTGGCTCATAATTTGGGACAAATGCTGTATTTTAGACCGCATAATAAATTTGAAGAAATAGATCATTGTTATCTGGTAGGAGGTGGAACACATCCAGGCAGTGGATTACCTACAATTTACGAATCTGCACGAATTACATCACAATTGATAATGGGAAAATACGACAAATAATATAAAAAAACTGTGTTATATTTATCTATTCTAATCCGGGAGCAAAGCCATCTTCACTATTGGGGTCACAATGATAATATCCCCCAGCAGAATTAAATAGTTGAATAACTCTTAACACTTCATATAAATTAATATTGAAGTCGGCTGGATTATAGTCAGCAGAATGATTCCTACAATTTCTTGGTCCATCAGGTATGGGAGCATAACCATCTTCAGTCCCCGGTTTACAAGAATATCCTCCAACATTGTAGAACTGAATTGCACGGAGAAGTTCAACAAGTTCAATTTGCCAATTTCCATTCGAATCTAAACTATGATGATAAATTATTTCTCCTTCACCCTCTTCTGGTTGTCCTTCAGTTATTCCTTCAATAGTCCCTTCTTCTATTTGACCTTCTGTAGTGCCTTCACCTTCTTCCTGACATTTGTTGAAGATTAAAGCCCATTCTTCAACACGACCTACCTCTCCAGAGACAGCATCCGCAACCTGAAGTGTCCATCTTCCGTACATATTCTCTCCTTGGAACGTAGATAAAGGCATTATAGGTGCAAATTCTCCTGTATATGGACTTGAAGCCGAATCGATGGGTACTGATGACGTATCAGTAAACACAGTATTTATCATATTTTCTCCACCTAATGGCAAAGAAATGAACAAAAGAACTTCAGTTCCATTTGGAGATATAAGTTTCATTCTTAATTGGCTCACATCAGAGTGAGTTACTGTTACACGAACACAAACATTATTAATTATTTTTGAAACAGGAACATTCAAAGGTAAGAAGCTATTTCCTGGGTCTAATAAGGTTGAAAAATGTGTTGTCTTTATTTCAATGTCACACTCAGGATATTGTATTTCGCCTTCCCCTTCGGTGGGCTGTCCTTCACCTTCTTCGCCTTCACCCTCCTCTTCTTCGCCTTCACCTTCTAACGTTCCTTCCAATCCGGATGATGGGCAGATACCATCATAATGGACTATACAACCTTTCTCTTCAAGTAATGGTATTTGTTCACAAATAACAGACTCTGGTAAGGAGTTCCCTTCTAATCCTATTTCATCACCTGAACCTAACCCATTATTTTGTATTAATGCAGTAAGGTCGGTAATTTGATTGTCCCAAAGGTATAAATTATTTAAACTCTCCAAGTTTTGTAAGGGCGAAATATCACTTATGTTATTTCTCCCAATGTTCAATGTTTTTAAATTAAACAAAGAACTTAAAGGAGATAAGTCGGAAATAATATTATTCCATAGATTTAGATTCTCAAGGTTTCTAATTTTGTATATCCCTGCTAAGTTTTGAATTCCACGCGATTTGCCATTTAAAGTTTTGATTGCCACTAAATCGCCTTCATATATCTCTTTTGTTTGGTCAAAACCAAGAGCATCTCTAACGGCTGCCTCTAAATTAGGGTCCTCAAAGTGAACTATTTCGCCAGCACCGAACACGTCAAGGTATATTTCTTGCGAAATAACTTGTTCACTTCCGGATACTGCTCGGCATTGATAGGCCCCTTGACTGGAACCTGTTACAGGGTTAATAATCCACTGGTTTGAATTCGGTCCCTCAACAACTCCGTTATGACTCCAGTAATAGGTTGGAACTGTTGTGCCTCCTTTTACCTTAAACAGGAGCACGGCTTGTTCGCCCACATTGTACAGACCGCCTACAGGCTGAATTAATATTTGTAAGGGAACTCTTCTTACACCGAGATAGACACCCCATGATTGTCGTCCTCCTAATCGGGCAGATGGATTATAAACCGAAGCGGAATCAGAAACTGCAATAGAGAATCGAGCGTTGTCTAATGAAGTTGCATAAGGAATGACATACGTAGATGAATTAGGACCGACAAGTTCAAAAGAGGATGGAAATGAATACCCATTTGAATCTGTTCTTAGCCATTGGAACGTAAGTGGGCCACTTCCTCCGACTACTTGAACAGTTAACGTTGCCTGGTCACCAGTATCTACAACACCCGGATTTGCCCATATCCCCACTATCCTCGGAGGCGGTACAATATTGCATCTTGAAAACCATACTTCTCGTGTTCCTGAACCAGAATACTCTTGAATATTGCTTACCCCGTCACCTTCTATATCTCCACCGGCCCCTAAGTAATTTGTTCCAGTATTACCAAATGTGACATATCTACTCGGTCCAAAATTAATATAATCATTTAAATTAATATAGTCTAATGCCCAACCATAACCTTCACGCTCTGCAAAATATCGCACGAGGTCTTTTAAAAAACTATTAAGAAAGTTAAAAGTTACAGAGTCTCCACATGTCATATAACCGGCTAAAAAATATTGGACAGCAAAAGCAAGTAGAGGATCTTCATTTCGTAATTCGTTAATAACATCAAAATGAAAGGTTTGTCCAAGGACATTTATAGTAATATTTAAATCTCTTTCTACTTGTTGCATATTTGCTCGAAATCCCTCTTGAATAGCGATGACTCTTGCAAGAGGAAGGTCAGGCGAATTATTTAGTAATACTGCAGATAAGAGCCCTAAATGATCTTCTTCTTTAAGTCCGTTACCATCACGGTCTGCCCCATAAAGATGGGCGAATCTCCCTGGAGCCATATCATCGAGAGTATAATCAATCGCCCAAATTATATAATCATAATCGACATCTATTCGGTCTGTATAGCCAATGTGAGGCAGTAGTAAAAAGATAGTAATTATTATTACAACCAATGACTTTGAAATATTCATTTATTATCTCCCTTCTTAAAATTTCAAGTTTTATAAAAATTTTATCTCTAAATCATATTATATAATAAAATGATAATAAATAAAACAAAAAAAAATAAAAAAAATAGCAAATAAAATTTGTTTTATTTATCGAATTTAATTATACTATATTTGTTATTACATAAAAATAATTTTTTATGTATAATTTATGTATAATATATTTACAAATAAAGAGGTAGTTTCAATGAATAAAAAGTTAAGGGTTTATAATATAAAAATGGATAGAAGGATAATCTTATTTTCATGTTTAGTTATTGTGTTATCTTCTTTGTCATGGTCACAATCAGCGTTAGATTTACTTTATAATGCTGAAGAAGGTTTGGGACACCAGAACCGTCCATTGAATCTTGCTAATAGGGTAGGAACTATTATTATTGACACGGACTCAATGACTATTTATGGTGATATAACGCCGACGAGGTATGGGGAAGACGTTTTTGGTGTGTGTGTGTTTCGTTTTAGTTATGTAAATTTGGGTCCCGGTGTTAATGTGGTTATTCAAGGTAAAAGGCCATTGGCTATTCTTTCCGCTGGGGATATGGTTATTAGTACCAATCTTACAGTAGCACCAGGCACATTAGGTGGTGCTTTTGGTGGTGAAGGAGGTAAAGGTGGTGGTGGAGGTAAAGCAGGTAGTGGTATGGGTGCAGAAGGTGGCTTTGGTGGTAATGCTGGTGCAGGGGGAATAGGTTATGATGAACTGAGTAATGGACATGCTGGCGCTGTTGGGATTAGAGGAAGTGATTCCGTTCCGGGAACATGGGAAGGTGAATTTATGCCATCAGGTTTTGTGGGTGAAAATGGTAAAGTAGGAAAAAATGGACAATGTTTGATTCCTCCGAATTCGTTATTAATAGCAGGTGGTAGTGGTGGTGGAGGAGGGGGTGGCGGTGGTGGAACAGGAGGTTCCGGTGATGGCGGAGGTGGAGGAGGTGGAGGTTCTGGAGGAGGAGGTGGTGGAGCGTTTACACTTATTTTGCCTACTGAAGAAAAGTCTGGTGAAGGAGGAGGGATTGGTTCTACAATAGGAGGTGCAGGTGGAGATGGAGGTAAAGGTGGAAATGGCGGAACAGGAGCTTTAGGTGGGGATGGAGGAGATAATTATCCATTGGGCTCAAAAGAAATTGTGTCCATGTTTATTAAAGATTACGGAGAAAATGGTGGAGACGGCGGTAAAGGAGGAACAGGCGGTGGGGCTTTAATTTTAGGGGCAAGAGGAATGTTAACAATTGCAAATAATATTTTTATTGATGTGTCTGCTGCGCCACCTCAAAATGGCACTGCTGGAACTGGAGGAGGTGCCGGTGGTAGAGGAGGGTATGGAACCCCCGGTATGGTGAAACTTCAAGGTTCTGTTCTCAACCTTCCAACAGGAACACAACGGGTTACAGTAAAAGCAAACTATTCTGGGGATTTATTTGCAGAATCAAATGGCAGAGTTACTTTGATAACGAACATGTCTCAATACTTACTTAGTTTCAGATTGCCTAAATTTACGAATCAAGGCACATTGGTAGGCTTGACCACCAATAATTCAGTATTGAGAGATTTTAATATTTTTAATCCAGAGGAAGATACACCATTAATTCCCGAACTAATTTCTGGTCTTGATGTTGAAGGTTATTTAACAAATAATGTTTTATACGAAGATTTAATAGAATCTGCTGTTCCTGAATTAGAAGTTAGGGGTGTAGAATTAATAAGGATAACGGGTAGTAATTCATATTTTGAGGGTTTTGACCATATCATATTAGTAAATAAAGGAGAAATGAATTTATCAAGAGTTTATATAAAAGTGGGCAATGATAATCCAGTACCTATAGGCTTTGGAACGGGTGATCTTGATGTTAATGAAAGATGGACAACATTAATTACAACAGCAGACCCATTAACTCCTGTTGATGTATATGTTCTTGATGCAATTCCAGGTGAAGGAGAGGGTATCGAAGAGGGCATTGTAGAAGGTATTATAGAAGGTGAAGGGCAAACCGAAGGTTCAATAGAAGGAATAAATGAAGGAGAAGGGATAATTGAGGGAATTGTTGAAGGCACAGTTGAAGGAGAGGGAATAACCGAAGGAACAGTTGAAGGTGGAGTAGAAGGGGAAGGAATAACAGAAGGTGAACCTTGTACATATCATTCCGCAGATCTAAATAAAGACTGGACTATTGTTCTTACTGAATTACTTCGTGTAATACAGCTTTTTAATTCTAATGCATACCATTGTGATGCGGAGACAGAAGATGGATATGCTACTGGTTCAGGTTCGCATGATTGTTCTCCACATGATAGCGATTACAGCCCTGTATCGTGGAAAATAGAGTTAAATGAATTACTTCGACTAATTCAATTTTTTAATTCGACGGGTAGTAAGTATCATTGTGATTCAAATGGTGAAGATGGATATGCTCCCGGAGGAGATTAGGTGAAAATTTTATTAGGAAAAATAACAATAGAAGTTTATTGATTTTATGGAAATAAAATTATATAATATAAATATGATTAGGATTTATAATATAATTAAATTTACTTTAATGTAAAGGAGGAAGGATAAATGAAAAAATATTATTTGAACAATTTTATTTTATTGTTGGCTGTCATGTATTCATTGTTGTTTGCAATGAATAGTGAAGCTCAAACATCCAGCGCGTATTATGTTGGTGACCCAAACGGACCTGATTTAATAGCACCAAGTGGCGGTGTAATAACATTCAATACAGATGGTCTGTTTATGGAGGGACAGAATGGAGTTACTCCTACTTTACATTACGCCACAAATGCTGGAGGGGTGGCTGTATTTAATTTTAAGAATGTAAATATATCTGCTGGGGTAACAATTAATGTCATAGGAACAAGGCCTCTTGCAATTGCCGCCTATAGAGATATGACTGTAGCATCATCTTTTAATGTAAATGGTTCTTTGGCTGGACGTTCCGGAGGAGGAGTTGGTGGCTCTGGTGGTGCTGGAGGAGCAGGTAGGCCTGGTGGTTCATCCGCTGGTCAAGGTGGTGCTGGTGGGCCATCAAGACCTGGAGGACCCGGTACTGATAGTTTTTGGCAACAAGGACAACCAGGACAAGGTGGTGTTGTTGGTGTAAATGGTTCGCAAGGTGCTAATGGTTTTGCTGGGCAAAATGGTTCAGCAGGTTCACCAGGTACATACGGTTTTGGTTCACAAGGCGGTCCTGCTGGTGGTAGCCTTGGTCAGGGTGGAACCATAGGTGGTTCTGGCGGGGGATATGGTATGGGTTCTACCGCTGTAGGTAGTGCTGGGAGTGGTGGTGGAACGGGTTTCCCTCATGGTGGTAATGGTGGTAATGGGACAGATGCTAACCAGTCCTTACCCGGAACAAACGGAGCAAGTGGTCAGCAGGGAGAAAATGGAAAAAATGGTGGAGATGGTTACAGTGGGATGTTTAATGTGCCTGTAAATACATTGGATCTGTTTGGTGGTGCTGGTGGTGCTGGCGGTGGTGGTGGCGGCGGTGGTCAAGGTGGTGGTCAAGGTGGTGGTGGCGGTGGTGGTGCTAGTGGTGGTAGTGGTGGTGGTGGTGGTGCCGGTGAATATCTTGCAGACCGTGCAAATGGAGGTGATGGAGGTGCGAGTGGAAAAGGAGGAGATGGTGGTGTAGGTGGAATCGGTGGAGTTGGTGGTTCTGGAGGTAGTGGTGGAAACGGTGGTAATGGTGGAGGTGCTATTATCCTATCTGCAAGAGGTTTGTTACGTGTTCCTTCCTTAATGACAGTAGATGTGTCTTGTACTCCTCCTACAACGGGTTCTCCAGGGACTATTGCCCCTTCGTTAGGCCAACCGAATGGACCACAAGTGGGTTACCCGTCTACAGGTCGTGGGTTTGGTGTAGCAGGCGAACCTGGACAGGTTATAGATTTGTTACTATTTACAATTGAGGGTGGAGATGGTGGTAAGGGTGGTAATGGCAATTTAGGTGGTTCCGGAGGTAATGGTACAGTAGGAGGTAATGGTGGTTCAGGTGGTAATGGCGGATATGCAACTCCAGGAATGGTTAAACTCCATGGTTCTATCGTTATAGCAAATAATTTAGTGGTAACTGCGGGTGGGGCGAGAGATAGTGACCCGAATAATAATGGAAAACTCACTGTTATTTCAAATATGAATGATGATTTGTTGAATCAATATCAACCAAATACAACGTTGTCTACACCGACACTTGTACGTGGTTCAACCACAAATCCAGGAATTTATGGTATTTCAACATTTACAGATGAAAATCGTTTTCCAAATCATTATTATAAGCATCCTTTTATCCCACAATTATTAGGTGGTCCTAATATTGAAGGTACTTTACAATCACCTTACTGGAATGAGAGTTATGTAAGCGTATTGGCGCCAATAGCAGTAATTCCACAGGGTGCTGCACCGGGAACTCCCAGGGTTGTTATGAAACGTTTGAATTATGGTGGTGGTAATAATTGGAGTCCATTTAAGGAATTTGACCAGATTTTTGTGATTAATGAGTCAGACCAGACATTTTCAGGACTCTTTTTAAAAGTGGATAATGAAACATTTACACCGCCTGCGACGCCGAAGAAGATTAATAATGGTACAGGCGAATTACAACCCTACCAAATATGGACAACTACAGTACCATATAATTCGGTAGTAGCATTGTTACAATTAGCACAAATATTACAACAACCTACGGATTTAGCAGTTTGGCCTGGTGGATATGCAAAATTTTCTGTCGTAGTGCAGAGTTCGACAGCTGTTGAATATCAATGGTTCCGTAACACAGATGGAACATTTAGAGAAATTATTGGGGCAACAAATAACTTCTACGAAATTTTGTCAGTTCCTGAAGCCTTGCAAGGTTGGTATAGAGTGAGAATTAGAAATTCAGCAGGTGATGTGTTCTCAAGGGATGCCTTCTTGAATGTGTTAGAAGCGCCAATAATTACTCAGCATCCACAGGATGTGAATGAATATCCTAATATGCTTGTGTCGTTTAATGTAGAAACGTTAAAACCCACTGACCCACCTCCTGCCCCAGGGATTGACCCAACAATAGATTATACAATTGTTAGTAGAGGTTATCAGTGGCAGTATGCACCTCAGATTGAACCACCAGAGTTACCTCCTGAGACAATACCACCAGATAGTGCATTTGTGGATTTGCCAGGCTCGGAAGCGAGAGAAAAGACTTTGGTAATACCATCTGTTAGTGAAGCAAATCAAGGTTGGTATCGAGTTAAGGTGATGAATGATACTGGTGAAGCTATCTCTAATCCTGCCAAATTGAATGTATATGACGGGGTTAAGATTTTAAGCCATCCATCAAGTATATCTGCGCCACCGCACGCAAATGTTACTTTCCAGTGCAGGGTAACTGGTGCATTACCTATCTGGTGGCAATGGCAGAAGGCAACGAGTGAAAGTGGTCCGTGGTCGAATGTCCCTGGCTTAAGTGGTTCATATCCTATTGGTACATCTCCGAGTGGTGATCCACCTGGATTTACAATAACTGGTAATATTCTGGATGTTACAGAGAATGCTTACTATCGTTGTAAAGTGTTTAATGGTGGTTCACCATTGGGTGTAGTTACCAATCCTGCATATCTCGAGATTCGTGACCCTGCTATTATGATACAGCCTACATCTAAGACAGTAAATCCAGGTCAGGCAGTACAGTTTATAGTTTCTGCAGGGGGTTCAGGTATTTTGACCTATACATGGTATTTCTTCCCTGCGGACATGGATGGTGAAACATTACCACCTACTCCTGAGGTATGCAATGAACCTGTCCCATGTGTTGAAAATATAGTAAGACAGGGTCAAGGACCTGCATATGCTTTCTATAACATATATGGACCTCCGATAGGTCAAGGTGCACAAGAAGAGAATGAAGGCTATTACTATGTCCGTGTAGATAATTCTATGGGTTTTGTCAATTCAGCAGTTGTGTATCTAAGAGTAAATGACAAACCTACTATTATAGTGCACCCATCTAATGCTCAGGTAGATGAAGGTGGTGCCATAACTCTATCTGCCACGGCTTATAGTACTACTAATGTAACATATCAATGGCGTAAAGGTGGTTTTAATTTGGTTAGCGATGGTGTACATATCTTCGGTGCCACAATGAACGCTTTGTCGGGTACCTCAACAAGTACACTACAGATTTTAGGTGCGCAAGTTGATGACGAGGGTTATTATGATGTTGTAATTACTAATACCGCTGGCTATGTAATTTCAAATCAAGCATACTTGATCGTCGGTGACCCACTTGAAATTATAGAGGTTACGAATCCAGGTACGGTATATGTGAATACCGCTGAAGTAAGGTTGAGTGTAACTACACAAGGTGGAAAAGGTACTCGTACGTATCAATGGTATAAGAATGGAACTGCGCCAGAAAATGCACTTGGTTCACCTATTCAGAGTAATGCTGACCCATACACGGCTTATTGGGTCCTATATGATGTTACGCTTGCTGACCAGGGTGTGTATTATTGCAGTATAACTGATGCAAGAGGAACATTGTGGACAGAAGCGATGCCTTTAAATGTATACGAACATTTAACTACTCCTGTGATCGCTGGGGATCCCGAAGTAGAAAAGAAGGTAGGAGAATCATATACATTTGAGGTAATTGTGAGTGGTGGTGTTCCGCCATTACATTACTTATGGCAACATGATGATTTGATGAGTAAAACAGTTTATACTGTAGGAACGGATTCACCTATTTTGGAAATGAATGATTTACAGGTTACTGATTCGGGTGATTATTATGTCATTATTACTGACAGTGGTCAGACATGGAACGAAGAAACGCAGCAATACGAGCCTGAGTCGAAAGTATCTAATCACATACGATTGACTGTATCACCAGAGATACCAGCAGGCAATGTGTTTGGATATGTGCTACTGGTAGGTGTAATAGCCTTAACAGGTGGTTATATTTTAAGAAAATACCAACACAAGAGGATAGTACAGAGAAATATGTAATATCTCTGTAAAATAATGTGGAGATTATGATAATAGTGTCGGACTTAAAAGGTCCGACACTATTTGTTATTAAAGTGTAATTATAATAAAAAGGTATTTTTTTTGGAGTTTCTATTATGTTTAGAGGAATAAAATGTGTAGTATTTATATTATTTCTCGAAATATTATTTTTGGCAATTGTATGTGAAAGTGAAGCAGTTAGAGAGAGTTCAGATGCCCAAATTCGACAATTGACTTTTTCGACAAAGAATCACGAATTAGACAATAATGACAACTTTTCTTTTGATGACAAATATTTGTGTTACGATACTCGTGGTACAATAGGTCCAGGCATTGAAAATTGTATCTCAATTGAGGTTGTTAATATTCAAACAGGTAAGGAATATGTAGTATATTCACCTGAAAAGGTCAGAATTGGTTCTAAACCGGCACCGGGAATTGGTGCAGTGTCTTTCCATCCGAAGGAATATCAATTAGTTTTTATTCACGGACCTGAGGTTACACATTTATATGGGGATATAGAAAATAAAGATATTTATGCAAAAAATAATCGAAGAGGTGCAATTGTGGATTTAGATACTTATTTAATTAAACAGGGAAGAAACGTTATTGAGTGGGTAGATATGCGGGACACTTCATGTGGTAAACCTATTATTAAAGGGGCTCATAGAGGAGGTTCGCATCGTCATGAGTATTCAGCAAACGGCAAAAAATTAGGTTGCACTTATGATGATTATCTTTTACCTCAATATGGACGAACAATTGCATATTTTGAACCTACAGATTTATTAAAGCCGAATGCTGATTATTATTTTGCTTTATTAGTCAATGTTGTTTTGCCAGAAGAAGCAAAAGATGGAGATATTATAAAGGCTTTAGGTGATTCTTGGGTCGATTCAGAAGGGAAAATGAGAGCGTTTATTGGGACAGTGAAAGAAGGGGATGAATATGTTGACTATCTGTGTATAGTAAATATCCCTGACAGTGTTAACATTCAAACCGCTGATTCTGGAACCTGCACAACATATCTGAAATCACCAGAAGGGGTGGTTATTCATAAAATAACTAAGGTTTTTTCTTCTGGAATTGTTCGAGGTTCTCCTGATGGTAAACGAATAGCTTATTTAAATAAAGATAATGAAGGAAAAACGCAAATATTTATCTTAAATGTCCCAAATATGAATGATACAAATGAGATAGAAATGAAGCCTATTCAGGCGAGTTTTTTAAGCGAGGGAGTTGAGGATAATATTCGTTGGCATCCATCTGGAAAAACCATTTTTTCAATTAGTGATGGTAGCATAGTTGCAATATGTGTCGAAGAAGGAGACCATTTTGCAGAGTCAGTTTTTTTAACATCAAAATATTATGTTAATAAGCCTTATGCCATCGTAGTTTCAAGGAAAGGGGATTTAATAGCGTTTAATCGAGTAGTTCCTACTTGTGATGAGTATGGTAACAGACACGTAACTTTTGATGGAAAGGACTTTTCTCAGATTTTTATTATAAACTATAATGATGAGGATAATGACGGATTGCCCGACAGTTAATCATGATTATCGGATTGATAGATAAATGTTTTATGTAATTATAATATGAGTTGACTTACGAATTAATGATTTGATTAATAATATATCCTCCTGCTGTTAGACCAATAATTCCTGGAAGGTATGAAATACTTCCGATATTTTTTTTATTTCCTTTGAACATGTATAAATTACTCTCAGGCGAAATTTCCGATTTAATAGGTGGTTCTTTGGAAAAGACACATGGTATACCCTTTGTAATGTTTCTTTTCCTTAATTCTGTCCTGATTATTTTGGCTAATGGGCATGTATGGGTTTTTGAGATATCTGCAATTGTAATGGCTGATGGGTTTATTTTCCAACCTGCTCCCATACATGAAATTGTTTTGATATTGTTTTTATAAAGCGATTCTAAGAGATGAACCTTACTTTCAATTGTATCGATAGCATCTATGGCATATTGAATATTATTTTTTAGAATTGAAGGGATTGTTTCTTTAGTGATGAATATTGTGAATTTATGCAGATGCACCTCAGGATTGATGGTATATATCCGTTCCTCAGCAACATCGGTTTTATATTTATCTATTGTTTGATATGTTGCAAGAAGTTGTCTGTTAATATTTGATATTTCAACGCGGTCAAAGTCAATAATAGTGATTGTTCCAACTCCTGCACGGACAATGGCTTCTAACGCATAAGAGCCAACTCCACCTAAACCGAAAACAGCAACGTGAGCATTTTTCAGTTTATTTTGTTTTTCTTCACCAATTAACTGAACGTTTTTTTCAAAAATAGATTTGTAAATATTTTTTCGAATTTGACTCATAATTTTAGGAATAAAGAGCAAGACATTTTCGTTTTTTTGTTTGAAAGTTTTTAACAAATAGTAGTTTAACATGAAACTATATCTATATGAAAGGAGATTAGATATGTCATACCAATTACCTTCATTACCTTATTCTTATGATGCGTTAGAGCCACATATTGACACACGTACGATGGAGATTCATCACCAGAAACACCACACCGCTTATATTGATAATGTAAATAAAGCCCTTGAATCATTGCCACAGTTTTCGGGTATAGCGGTGGAGGTATTGTTATCGAAGATTAATGAAGTCCCAGAAGATAAACGACAAATTGTAATTAATCACGGAGGTGGGCACGCTAATCATTCGCTATTCTGGGAAATTATGTCGCCAAAAGGTGGGGGTGAACCTAAAGGGGATTTGTTAAAAGCAATAGAAAGAAATTTTGGTAGCTATGGGTCGTTTAAGGAGTTATTTGAAAATGCAGGGAAAACAAGATTTGGAAGTGGTTGGGCATGGTTGGTTGTGGACCAGAACAAAGAGTTGAAGGTATATAGCACAGCAAACCAAGACTCACCTATTTTACAGGGACATATTCCTATTTTAGGGTTAGATGTATGGGAACATGCATACTATTTGAAGTATCAGAATCGCAGGCCTGAATATATAACGGCGTTTTGGAATGTCGTTTATTGGGATAAAGTTCATGAACTCTGGAAGGAAGCGGAAAAGTAAGGCTACATTATTTAAAAATGGATTAAAGGCACATAAGTGAATCTTATGTGCCTTTCCTATTTATAAATTGATAAATAAAGTCTTTTATTTTTTCTCCCACTATCTCTTTATCATAATCCCAAAAAATGACATGGTCTGAATTTTCAAGCCATAGTATATCTTTATTTTCGGAGGCCATTTTTTCAAAAGCATTTTTTGCACATTCAGGGCTTGCAACACTATCTTTTTTAGAATGAATTAAAAGTACTGGACACGTAATTTGTTCTAAAATAGATTCCTTTTTTGCCCTTTCGGCTATCTTCATGGCGACCAAGCCTGCTTTTGTAGGTATCCAATGATACGAAATAATTTGATTTGCCACTTCTTTTTTTAAGATAGGTTGATTTTCAGGAGGTGTATATACAAATCGAATGAATGGTGAGAGTAATTGTATCCATTTTTCAGGAGGGAAAATTAGACGTGGATTGAAAGTAATTCCATAATAAGGAGCGGCAAGGATAAGTCCGTCAAAAGGAATTTTTACATAAGCAAGGGTCGCTAATGCACCACCCATAGAATGACCGATCACAAGGACAGTTTTATAATGCTTTTTTAAGTTTATGATTTCGTCAACAACAGCGTCTAACAGTAAATCAGCAGATATTTTTTCGAAATCAAGGGGACTTGTTCCGTGTCCTGGCAAGAGAATTACTTTTATGAATATACCTAAATTAGCCAAATTATATGGAAGTTTTTCAAAATCTGTTGGACAGCCAGAGAAACCATGGACCATGAGTAGTGCAATATCTGAATCCTTATCGCCTAACTCGAGTGGTTCGGCTCCTTTTAGGATTTTTGTGGAAGGATTGCGTTCCTGTTGTTCGTCATATTGTTTTATTTTGTTTGATAAAAAGAAGGCGATATCGAATTTAGGCATTGATTCATTTCCTACTTATACATAAACAAAAGGGCTGACTAATGAGAATGGAGGATTGAGCTTATAGCATGCTCCATAGAAAAATAAATCGACCAAGCCCTCAGCAAGTTCTGGTGTGAGTCGAAGTTCAGGACGGTCTGATTTAGCCATAACATGCATATCCATAATCCCAAGGAAGGCTAAAGTCAAGGCTCGAGCGTCTCCACCCGACAATTCTGCTTTATCTAAACCTTCTTTCATTATAGATTCAATTATTTTAAATCTTTGTTTTCCTATTTCACTACCTCGTATGGGTGGAGCAGAACGGATGGGTGCAAAATATACATGTAAAATAAGCCTAACAGACTGCGGGTCTTCTTCTGCCATTTCGAAAGTGGTTCGTATGATACCTTTAAGTTTACCTATAGTATCGGAGTAGTTTTGTTTGATATATAGCATTTTTTCAGTTAGTTGTTTGAATCTTGATTCTACCAGTTTGCGAAATAAGTCCTCTTTATTTTGGAAGTAATAATAAAGCACAGGACGAGTAACACCTGCCTCTTCAATAATTTCTCTAATACTGGTTCCCTCGTACCCTTTTTCAGAGAAAAGGCGAAGAGCACTTTTTAACAAACGTTCTTCAGTGGATTCAATTTGTTCATTTGATTGTTCAATGACCATTTTTTACCCTTTACTTTAATTTAATTAACGTTCGTTATATAGTTAGTCTTAACTATTATACCATTTTTTATAGTATTTTCGAATTTTTTAATAAGTTTTGTATGTGTCTTTTTTTTACGGATATAGAAACTTTTTATTCCATAACGTTTTGTTATTAATGTCTCTTTCAAATAGGACACGTTCATGGAGACGGTAAGGTTTTTTTAGCCAGAATTCGATTTCATTTGGGATAAGTCTATATCCTCCCCAGAATGGGGGACGTGGAACCTTTGAAACGCCGAATTTTGTGAGGTAATAAACAACGTTTTTTTCTAATTCAAAACGGCTATTTAATACTTGAGATTGTTTTGAAGCCCATGCCCCTATTTGAGAAATGCGGTCTCTTGTTTCGAAATACTGGTCGGCAATAAGGTCTTCTACTTTTTGTATATTGCCACGAATTCGGACTTGTTTGTTGATTTTATACCAATAAAAACATAAAGCGGCTTTGGGATTATCATCTAATTGCTGTCCTTTTTTGCTGGAAAAATTTGTATAAAATATAAAACCATTTTCATCCCATTGTTTAACGAGTACCATTCGAACATCTGGGACGCCGTCTTTTGTGGCTGTGGCTAATGCAGAAGAAACCGCATGCTCGTAGTCGAGTTGTTTTTTTGCTTCTTCATACCAATCTCTAAAAATAAGAAACGGATTATCTACATTTGGAATCATAAATGTTTTTGGTATCATTACGTATCAAGAAATTTTTTTAAGTAATTTATACTTTCTGTTGCTATTTTTTCTGGGCCTAAATCAAACTTAAAGACTTCTACTGAGATATATCCTGAGTAATTTATGTCTTTTAATGCTTTTATGATAGGTCCGAAATCAACCTTACCCATGCCTGGTCCTAATAGGTTTTCATCGTTGGCATGGTAATGCTTGAGGTATTTTGCACATTTTCTAATAATAGTTTCACGTGGTTCTTGAAGGAACGTCATTGCTTTTGTGTCTAAAATGAGTTGAAATTTTGGATGGTCGATTGCCTCAATAAGTTCGATAGTTTCTTCGATGGTATGGCAAAAATTTGTTTCCCAATGTGTTAATTGTTCTATACAAAGTGTTACATCTCTTTCTTCACAGATAGGCATGGCTTGGGAGAAAACCTCACATGCATATTCAAATGCTTGATTGTAGGAAATATTACGTTGAACATTTCGTTGTTTTGGAGACCCAAATACAATAATTTTTCCTCCTATATCTGCGCAGAAATGTACCAATTCTTTTAAGTAATGTGCGGTAAAGTTTCTTATTTCTGGGTCAGGATGTGTTAAGTAAACATTTTCAGGACCAACGAAGACCCAATGAATCCCTGCAACTTCTAATCCAATTTGTTCTGATAGTTGTTTTATTTCTTTACGTGTTTCTAACGGTATATCAGTTACATATTGAGATATTGTAAATGGGGCAATTTCAATACCGTCATACCCCAATTCTTTTACATATTTCATTGTTCGTTTAATGTTGTTCCAATCTTTAAATATTTCGTTGCAGATACCGAGTTTAATTTGTTTTGTCATTTGTCTTATTCCCTTTATTGTTTTTATCTGTTATTTTGAAAACGAAAACACGATTTCCGCCAGCACGTTTTGCATTATACATACAATTATCTGCGAAACGGATAAAAGAACGTGTTGAAAAAATTTCTTTGTAAGTTATAACACCGATTGATAATGTAAGTTTGTTGAATTTTTTTGATTCGAAAGAGGTACGAATACGTTCTGCAACATGGATAGCTTGTTCTTCATCTGTTTCGGGTAGAATCACGGTAAATTCATCTCCGCCATAACGGAAGCTGATATCAACATGTTCACGTGTGCAATCTTTTACAATTTTTCCGACAGCTTTTAAGACCTTATCTCCTTCCAAATGGCCGTGACAGTCATTGTATGTTTTGAACTGGTCTATGTCAAACAACAAAAGAGACAATGGATGACGTTGCCTTTTAGCACGTTCAATTTCGGATTCAAGCCTGTCATAGAAGTATCTTTGATTATATAGGTCTGTTAAGCTATCTTTGATGGACATTTCCTTTAGTTCATTTTCTAAATTTTTTTGTGTAGTGATGTCTTTAAATATTGCAAGGATAGAATGAATTTGATTGTTTTCTGTTGTAATTGAGGAGAGGGAAATATTTACTGGAACTTGTGTTTTATTTTTACGTTGTAATTCTGTTTCATAGTTTTGAATGTTTTTTTTGCTTATAAGAATTTGCTTAATATATTGAATTTCTTCTTTTCCCCCTGTAAATATTTTAGAAAGATGTTGTCCTACGAGTTCTTTGGAGGGATAGTCTAATATGTTTGATGCCCCATAATTTGCATAAATAATATTGAAGTTTGGGTCAAGAATGAAGATGCCATCGACCGAGATGTTTAAAAGTTGTTCCAGATACTCCTTGGTTTGTTTTAATTCATTGTTGATTTTATTAAGATTCTCCGTTGCTTCTTTTATTTTATTTTCTAATTCTTTTTTATAATTTTTTTGTTCGATGATAAGAGAGTGATGTTCTAACGCCCTTTCTATAGCAATTTTAGCTTCTTCCGTTTGAAAAGGCTTTAATAGATAGTCATAGGCTCCTAATCGTAATGCTTCAATTGCGTTTTTTGTATCTTGTAACCCTGTCATCATTATGACTTCTATATCTGGATTTGTCTCTTTTACTTTTTTTAAGAACGTGAAGCCATTGGTATCAGGTAGTAAATAATCAACAATAACCAAATCAAACATTTCATTGTCCAGCATAGAGAAAGCTTCATTAGTAGATGATGAACAAACGCACGAATACCCTAATTTTTTTAAGATTTTACAAAAATAGTCCAATACGGATGTATCATCATCAACAACGAGAATTTTCTCTTTTTTTAGAACCTTATTTTTCCCCCGTATACTTACTTTTTTATTTGCATTATACCCTCTTTTTTCTAAATCCATTATTATTGTTATCCGAATGGGAAAAAATGATTATAACCATTTTACTACAGCAACTGCTGCAGCTAATGAGCCAAATGCAAAACCTATTTTCCATTTGCCTGGCAATTTATTTTTATCAAATTGCTTTGTAGCCAATGAACCACTAATACCTTTTTTAGAAGCAAGATCCTTGTCTGCACCTAAAGCGTCTCCTTTTCCCGCGGCAGCATAAGCAGGCTTTATGGATAGGGAAAAGAAAATCAAAACAATTAGAAGAGTTGCTAATATTATTAATGTCTTTTTTGTGAACATGGCATATTCCTTCTACTTAGCATCTTTTTATATTATAACATAAATATTATAATAAAAATTCTAATTTCTAAGTAGATATGTTAGTATTACCCAGAGAGGTAAATTCACCAATTAGTAACAAAATTAACCCAAAAACAATGGCTAAATCGGCAACATTAAAAATGCCTGTTCTTAAACTCCATGAGCCAAATCCTATACCTATATTCATAAAGTCAATAACTCTCCCATCTCTAAATATTCGGTCGATAATATTTCCGACACCGCCAGAAATGATAAGTGAAAAACTTATCATTGTTATGTGAGGAAGGTTTTGTTTATAGAAAATAAGGAATAATAAAATAGCCAATACAACTGTGTTCATAACAGTAAATAGCCAGAACCTCAGTGATTCAGGAAGTTGACTTCCCAGACTAAGGAAAGCGCCAGTATTTTCTGTATAAGTTAAACGGAAAAGGTCATTTGGTGTCCACGAACTTGGAAAGTGAATAGAAGGTTTTCCTTTTAAGTATTTAATGGCAGCTACTTTGGTTACTTGGTCTATGATAAGCATTAAAATTAAAAGGGTTAAAACAAAGGCATGGAATCGAGAAAAGTATAATTTCAATTTAAGTTATCCTTTTTATGTTTAATTTGAATTTTTTGATGGGATATTTTAAAATTTTTTGGACTCCTAACTCTACTTAACGAATACGATAGGAAATAAAGAAGCATATCTTTGTGTTTAAAAATATGTTAATCTATTAATGTAAAATTTAACAATTAAGGAAAGGGAAACATATGATTAAAGAAAAAATGTTAAAAGCATTAAATAAGCAAATTAATGAAGAACTATATTCGGCTTATTTATATGCATCAATGAGGGCATATTTTGAATCGTTAAATTTAAAAGGTTTTGCAAACTGGTTAAAAATTCAGGTTCAAGAAGAGTTGTTCCATGCACGTAAGTTTGAAAATTATATATATGAAAGAGGTGGTAAGGTTGAATTGTATGAAATTAAAGAACCTGACCGTAGTTGGAAAAATCCAGCGGACGCATTTGAAGCGGTATATAAACATGAATGTCATATCACTGAGTGTATTCATCATTTAGCCGAAGTTGCAGAGAAAGAGGGTGACCGTTCTACAAGACTGTTTTTAGATTGGTTTATAAATGAACAAGTAGAAGAAGAAGCAAATGCAGATGATATTCTGCAAAGAATCCGTATGGTGGGTGATGCACCAGGTGGAATTTATTGGATTGATAAAGAATTAGGACAAAGAGTTGTTAATCCTTTAATTATTGCAGATATTACTGGAGCCCCGCAGGCATAGAACTTATTCTGTTATTTATTTTTTTAGGAATAAAATAAATCCTATTTCTGTTTAAAAGTTTGAATTCGGGTCGAGCAAAAAATATAAACAAACAAATTATTAGAAGGAGATTATTATGTGTGTAGTTCAAGTTCAAAAGCCTGCTCCTGATTTTACAGCAACTGCGGTAATGCCAGATGATACATTTAACGAGAAATTCCAGCTATCTGATTATAAGGGAAACTATGTGTTACTTTTCTTTTATCCCTTAGATTTCACTTTTGTGTGTCCTTCGGAAATTTTAGCTTTTGATAAGCGTTTAGATGAGTTTAAATCAAGATCCTGTGAGGTTATTGGTGTGTCTGTTGATTCTCATTTTACACACTGGGCGTGGCGAAACACACCTGTTGAAAAGGGTGGAATTGGGAAAATTCGTTATCCATTGGTGTCAGATTTAACTAAAAAAATCTCAAAAGATTATGGGGTATTAATTAACGATGCAGTTGCTTTACGGGGTTTGTTTATTATGGATAAAGAGTTGATAGTCCGTCATATTTTGATTAATGACTTACCTATTGGACGTAGTGTAGATGAAGCACTTCGTGTTCTTGATGCAATTCAATATCATGAAGAACATGGAGACGTATGCCCAGCAAACTGGAAAAAGGGACAAGAAGCAATGAAACCTAATTTTAAGGGTGTCGCAGATTATTTGTCTAAACATGCAAAGTAGATAATTAAGAGTAGATAAAAATAAAAATCCCCAGCATGATTAGTGCTGGGGATTTTTATTTTATGAATTATTCATCTTCATCATCGATATCAAATAAGGAACCGATATTCATATCATATTTGTTTTTTCTACGTGATGTTTTTTTATTAGGATAAATTTCATCATCTTCTTCAATTGTTTTATGAATATCTTTTTTACTGATAGATTTTGATTTTGACTCTTTTGGAATATAAACGCCAAACTTTTTAGCCATTTTATTCAAATCTTCAATAAGAAATGTTTCAGTTGTTCTCCATGACTTGCCGATTTTAAATCCTCTGAGTTTTCCCGTTCTAAACATTTGTCTAATAGTCAAAGGTTTTAATTTCAAGAACTCAGCGATGTCTTCAACAGTAAGTACTTTTTCTTTTGGCATTGAATATATCCTTTTTGCAATATCATTTAGTTATAAATAGTAATCGATTCCAAAAACAAATAAATGTGTACAAATAAATATAATAGATATAATAATAAAAAGTAAAATATTTGAGGAAATTTATAGAGAAATATTATTGACAAATGTCTCTAATTAAGATGTATAATATTTTATTTGGGTTTATAGAATGGATATATGTATGATAATTATTGAAAGGATACCTAAAATAGAATAAGGAACCCAGGATATGACAGCGGACTTTAATGAGCAGTTTGAAAAAATGAAGAAGTTATTTTCTGATATATTTGAATTGAATGATAAGACATCTAAAACATCTCAAGAATTTTTATTAAAACTTCATACTGCTATAAAACATCAGTACATGAATTTTTCGAAGACAAGGAAAGAGATTAGCGAAAATTGGAAGTCAATTCAAGAAGAGTTTGAGACATGGGGTAAGGCTTTTGAAAATTTATTACTGGAAAAAAGAGAAGTTGATTCAGAGATAGAGAATCTAAGAAATTTACTTGATGAAAAAATTTACGAATTAACAAATAAAGAGAACGAGCTTGAAAATCTTTTATTGGAAAGTAAACAGAAAGAAAAAGAACTTGGTGAGTTAAAAGAAACTGTTGATAAATTAAAGAATGAAATAGACAAATTAAAATTAGGCACGGAAGTAGGTTTAAAAACCGAAGGGGAAATAGAGATAGAATCGAAATATAAGGCGGAAAGAGATGAACTTCAAGAAAAGGTAAAAGAATTAGAGGATAAAATTAATCTAAAGCAGGAAGAATATGATTCGCTTAAAAAGCAGTATGATGAGATTGATATACGATATCAGGAAACAGTTAATGGTTTAACATCTTTAGAAAAAGAATTAGGAAGCCTTCAAAAAGAATTGGCTGAGTTGTCTGAACAGAGGAATAAAGAAATAAGCCAATTGCATCATGAAATTGAGGAAAAGGATAAACAAATACAACAATTAAAAATGTTGATGGAGCAATCTAATCCAGAGGAACAGTTGGCAACTTTGAATACCGAATTGAAGGATAGTAAGGATAGAATTGTTGAGTTAGAAAAAGAATTAGATAAGTCTGTTAATTTAGATAAATATAATCAAATTATGAGAGAGTATGATGCTATAAAGGATTTATATGAAAAGAGTGAAAGACAAAAAATAGAGTTGCAAAATGAGTTAGAATCATTGAAAAATTTAATTGAGGAGAAGGAGAAAGAGAATAAAGAATTGAAAAAGTTAGTTGATGAATTACCAAAAAAAGATGAAGTCGATATTTTAATGCAGAAACTTAAAGAAAAACAAGATGAGATTAATCAGTTAAAAGTAGAGATTGGTGAATTTAAGGATTTGCAAGAGAGATACCAAAAGGTATCAATGGATATTTCTCGATTAGAAAGTGAAAATAGGGAATTAGCAAGTAGTAAACAGGCATTGGAAGAAAAAATAAAATTACTTCCTTCAGATAAAGAATTAGAAAACCTTAAAAATGAGCTTAAAGACAAAGAGAGTAAACTTCAACATCTGGAAAATATCCTGCGAGAAGAAAAAATAATCAGTTCCAATTTGAAAGAAGAAAAAGAAGATTTGGAAAAAAGTCTTTCTTCATTAAGGGAGCAGATGATTTCACTTGAAGAAGAGGTAGTTAAACTGCAAAATGATTTAAACGAAGCACCTTCAAAAGAATATATAGAAGAGTTAAGGAATAATGTTAATAATTTAAATGCGGAGAATGAGCAACTAAAACAGCATTTGAACAAGAAAGATGAGGAAATTGAAAGGATTTTATCAAGTAAGGGAGAATTAGAACAAGAAAAGTTAAGTTTAGAAGAAAAGATAGAAGAACTTAAAAAACAAATTGAAAAATTGCCAAGTATTGAGTCATATACACTACTGGAGAAGACCCTATTAAAGGTTAAGGATGAGAACAAATTATTACAAAAACAAATTAAAGAGTTTTTAAAGATAAAAGAGTTAATACCTCTGTTAGAAGATAGCAATGTAAAGGAAAATATAAAAAATATTTTAGACGAGGTTGAAAGAACGAAAGAAGATGTAGAGATTAAAACTCAGGAGAGAGAAAAGATAATAAATGCCTCGACAACAATTATACGGAGGAAGAAAAAGCCGAATTTGGGTGAAATTCTTCTTACCGCAGGTATTATCGAAAAGGGACAATTAGAAGAAGCTCTTAAAATACAGAAGCAGACCCCAATGAAGCATTTAGGGGACATTTTAACTGAATATGGTTTTGTTTCCGAATATGCAGTAGCACAAGCATTGGCTTGTCAATGCAATGTGCCATTTGAAATGTTAACTGAGGCAAACATATCACAAGAGGCTGTCGAGGCAGTACCTACAAGGATATTGAAACAACATTTGTGCATACCTATTAGAATGACTGAAGATACCATAACGGTTGCTCTTGCTAATCCGATTGACCTTGTTGCAATTGAGGATTTAGAACATTCCTCAGGTAAAAAGGTTGAGGTTGTTGTTTCTACAAAGTCAGATATTAAAGCATTTCTCGATAAGTTAGTGCCTGTCAATTCATAAAGCACATATACATAAAAACTAATTCGATATTATCCAATCCTCATTAAACCAAGCGTGTCGTATTGTAGAGCCCTTGGTATCCTCATCTTTACATGAGTAAGAGCAATGAATAAGTCCATCATGTGTTTGAATCACAGAGGGATAAGAGTAATTTCCTTTACCAAATTCTGTTTCTTCGATGGCTTTACTCCATTTCCATGTTTCACCTTCATCATCAGATAAATATACACTCAATTTATGTCTACCATTTATTGTGTCATTACAGACTAATGCCCATTTGCCACTCTTTAATGTGATACATTCTACACTGGAACCAGGGTTAGGAATTTCTAACATGGACACATTGGACCATGTCATCCCCATATCTTTTGAATATGCAGTTCGTACTCGTTTTGGAATGCCATTATCACGCATAAACGCAACAATGGTTCCGTCCTTTTTCTTTACAAAACTGGGTTGAATATTTGAAATATTTTTTATTTCAGGGTCTAATATAGGATTGCTAAAAAACCAATGTTCTCCCCAGTCATCCGTAAATCCAGCCAAAGAGCAATTGAAGACGTCGGAATAAAGGCCAAGCATTATCCGTTGCTCCGTAATCATAATTGGATGAATGCGAGTCATCCAACCTAATCGCTGGGATAGTTTTGTTTGGGCGGAAACTTTTGCAAATTCAATTTCCTTTTTTAACTCGGGTTCTATATTTGTAAGCATATCGATGGCAGGTTGACCTTTTTCAATGACTTCTAAGAATTTTTCTTCTAAATTTAAAGGACGTACATGAATAACATCTTGCCACTTCCAGCGTGGCGGTCCATCTTTCTCATAATCTTCAGAAATACGATATTTTAATAATGACCCACCCCATTGATTGTCCTGAACCGTAATCCAAAATAGCCAAAGTACTTGTCTTGGGTCAATAAAAAGTACAGGATTACAATCAGGAAGGTCTGGAGTATCTGCCATAACGAAAGGGTCACACCAACGGTCTTTGCTTGCCTTTTTTCTGGCTCCTTGCAACATGACATCGTCACTAGTCCTTTCACCTGAGCCATGAAACCAAACTGTTAGTAATGTACCTTCTGATGTTTCCACGATGCTTGAGCCATGGTTGTGTTTATCGTTTGGAGGAAAAATATTCTCTTTTTGGAAGAAAGGTTCAGACAAAAATGAACTTAATAAAATAATAACACTTAACATAATAGTATCCTTTCTTTATTTTTATACTTTTATGTATATAGATTTGATTTCCAACATTTTAGCTACAATAAAGCATAACAATAGTATACCTATTGAGGCAATATATGGGGTCATTGAGTAATTATAGAGATATTCTGGAAGTATAAGTCTCAGGATAACTATTAGAATAGCTTGAAGGAAGTATAGAACTAAGGAGTTTTTACCCATAGTTGTGAAAGGTTTAACAATTATATTTATTTTTTCATTGATTAGATAGAATGTACAAAGGGATGTGGAGCACAAACCAGCAAAGAAAAGGGAATAAGATGCAGTCATCCCTTTTTGAGTGAAAGGTAGAGAAGACATTGGTAATATGGATATGGGATGAGCAAGAATCCAGCCGAAAAGAGTAAGTATAATACCACCTAATAACCAATACGAAAACGTTTTAGGAAAAACATTTTTATTTTTCTCAAAATGTATTGCACATACAGAACCCCAAGCTAAAATAAAAACCCAACTAAGAGGTCCTAAAGGTCCACCATCGATTGAATTTGCCATAAGCCAATTACCGTAGTGCGTAAGAGAAAATAGTAACTGGTATATGAGTAAATATAAGAAGCCTGCAGATAGTATAAACGTAGATGAAGTGCCAATAAAAGGATAAATTAATAGCCCTGCGATTCCAATGTCAGTTAAAGCATCCCAAACGGAAACATAGAAGTCAAAATGTCCATAAATAAAGCCAAGAAATGTTATAATTACATACCTTTTTATTATTTTTTTATGTAATTCACTTTTTTTAAGATGTTGTGCATTCTTAGTGTAAGATAATCTGTAAGAAAAGCCGACGATGAAAATAAAAGCAGGTGCTACGAAGTCGGCAAAAGTAGCACCGTACGTATGATGACGAAACCAACTAAAGGATGTATCAAATTCATTGCAAACATTGACGAAAATCATGCTCAATATAGCAAATCCACGGAATTGGTCGATAAATTTCCATCGCATTTGTAAAAACCTCAGTTTCGATTAATACGTAAAGGCAGATGAGATTTTTTAAAATAGATGTATAATATAGCAAGTAAATTTATGATAATAAAAGTCTATATTTTTATTTAATATTACGTTTTTAGAAAAAGGTAAAAACAAAAATGTTAAAAGAGCCTATTAATTCAAAAAAAGGTCCTCCTGCGATAGGGCCTTATTCGCATGTAGTAAAGGTTGGTAATTTATTATTTGTCTCTGGACAAGGACCATTTAGTAGAGATGGTTCTGGTCCAATTAAAGGTACTTTTGAGGAACAGGTAGAGTATACGTTAGAAAATTTAAAGCTAATCTTAAATGATTGTGGTTGTGATTTGTCAGATGTTGTGAAAGTAACCGTTTTTTTGACAGATATGAGTCTTTTCCCAGATTTTAATAAAATCTATAGTAAATATTTTTCATCGAATTATCCTGCCCGTTCGTGTGTTGGTGTTAGCCAGTTACCTGCTGGAATACCTGTTGAAATTGATGCGATTGTTGTTTGTAAGGAATAAGTTGGATGGTTTTTAATTGGAAGTTAAAATGTATCTATACCATTTTGTTTTTGGGGATACCATTATTCCAAGCCTACTCTATAGAGGCTATGGAATTAAATAATCAAGGAGTAGAGGCATATAACCGACATGATTATGAAAAAGCAATAACATTGTTATATCAGGCATTATCTTTGGAACCTAATAGTAAGGTTGTAAGAAAGAATTTGACTAATTCTTTACAAGCGTTGGCAGATGAAAAGGCGAAGAAGAATGAATATCGCGAGGCAATAAATTTAGTAAATGATGCTTTGAAAGTAGATAATAATAACTTTCTTGCTCATCTTCAATTAGGTGCTTTTTTGTTGAATACAGGGCAATTGGCTGATGCAATTCGACATCTTGAAACATCCATTAGGTTAAAGCCAGGTTATTTGGATGCCCATGAATTACTTGGTGAGGCGTATTACAGAGACAATGATATTTTGTCAGCACGAACTCAGTGGGAATATGTTTTGCAAGTTGACCCTAAACGGAAAGAATTAAAAGAAAGATACGAAAAAGCATGTAGGGAAGAGGTAGTTGAAAAATCATTTAATAGAACTGTATCACAATCACGGCACTTTAAATTAACTTATCCGAAGGAGATAACATACCAAATTCGTTCACAGGTGCTATCTGTGTTAGAAAGAGCCTATTTAGAAATAGGTAGAAAATTTGGAGGTGTATTTCCACAAGGACCCATTCAGGTAATATTATATGATGTTGAACAGTTCAATGCTGTTGTTCAGTTAGGGCAGACAGTAGGTGGTGTTTATGATGGTAAAATACGCATCCCTGTTATCAACAATAAAGGGAATATCTTGCCTGATGATGAAATTAAACGAAGAATTTATCATGAGTATGTTCATGTGGTGATGTATGAATTGTTAAAAGATAAAGTTCCATGGTGGGTTAATGAAGGTTTGGCAGAGACTCTTTCTCGAGAATTTACAGAACGAGAAAAGAAGATATTACTGGATACTATTAACAATAATAACGGATTAATATCATATAAGAATCTTGAAAAAGTAACTATTAATGATGTTTTTGCATCTGATGCAAAAATGTCAATTGCTTATACACAATCTCACGCTGTAATAAATATGTTATGGAATAAATATGGTCAGGGGAGGTTCCTCAATTTTATTCAAGCACTAAAACAAAGTGAGAATACCGAAGAAGCATTAAGAACTACCTATCATATTGATTATCAGGGATTAACAAGAAGTGTCATCCAATATATTCAAAGATAATTTCTATAATATGAAAATATATATTTTCTTTAATATCTTTTGTTGTTTGATTTTCTTTAATAGTTTTGCAGGCAATTGCATCGTAAGAGGGAAAGTTATTGATGAAAGAGGCACTCCTGTGTTAAAGGCGGAGGTGTATTGCGAACAGGGGTTGTCTGAACCTCTTTTACAAACATGGACTGATAGTGAGGGGAAATTTGCTTTTTTAGGATTGAGAGAAGGACCATCAGGTTTCTTTGCTACATCAGAAGGTAAAGCATGGGGAGGCATTCATATTAATTTGCCAACAGAGGAAGAAATTTCCAATGTTGAAATTATTCTTTCCGCTCCAGATAAAGTAACAGGGTTTACTGTTTATACTGATGAGAAAGGAAAAGAGAAGGGTGTACCTGGGGTTGAGGTCGAACGATTTGCTATATTAGGTTCTGAAAAAGTAGCCATTCCTTATTCGAAATTAGTTAAATATGGCTATAAAAAGATAGTATCTAATACTGATGGTTTCTTCACTATAGATAAAGTTCCTAAAGAACAAGCAATTTCGATTAAGGTAGTACATCCAGATTATGCAGTGGCAACATTAGAAAGTGTTACGCCTGGGATGGAGGCTAAAATACAATTGTCGAAGGGTTGTGTAGTGTTGGGTTCTGTTTGGACTATTCAATTAGATAAACAAGTTAAAGTTGCCAATGCTGATGTAATTATCAAGAATACTCAGCCACCTTTTGAAAGTGTTTTTGTACAAACGGATAATGACGGGGAATTTACAATACGATTAAATACGGGAGTATATCTTTGTAAAGCAGAAACGAGCCGTTTATCAAGTACAGGATGGGAAACAAAGAAGATAAGCAACCCATTAGGTGAATATCTGAAATTACAGGTTTGTCCTTCTACCTGGCTTTATGGAACTATTGGAGATGCTATATCAGGCGAACCTGTGGCAGGAGCACGTGTTGTAATTGAACAAGGGGGACGAAAATCACTTGTATTAACAACAGGTTCAAAGGGAAAATTTCAAGGGAAGGTAACACAGGGACAAGCTTTAGTTAAATTTGAAACTATTCCAGGGTATTCAATGCCTCAGCCATCTCAAATAAGGGTGTTGGTGTCTGATAAAGAAATAGAACTCCCCTGTGTATGGGTGAAACGATTAAATTCCCTTAAGATAAAAACGGTTGCTGTAAATGGAACTGTGCCTGAAAATAAAACTGTAATCGCCAATCTAATAAACCCTACACAGTTAGGCTGGTATATTGGAAATACTCAAAATCCACTGGAAATAAATATTACAACTTTTCCAGAAAAGGGGAATATATTTGGCTATGTAGAAGTACCAGAAGATAATGAAGGAAATTTATTTTTAATAGTAGATAATGATTTAAGTAAAGTATATGAAGTGCCATTAGGTAAATTAGGTAAAGTTAAAGGGATTCTTTTAAGTAAGCAGGGGAAACCTATTAGCGGTTTAATATTTTCATGTATTTTTGTTGATGAGCGAACAAATCAGGAATATGTTTTATGGCAAATTCTTTCTAATGAGGATGGGTCGGTAAAATGGGAGTCTGTAGTGCCAAAAAAAACTATAGTTTTCAAAATATATGGTATTGATGGGACTTTGCTTTGGGAATCTACGCCTTTACATTTTGAGGAAGGAGAAGCGAAAGATTTGGGCTACATTTATATAGATAAAATACAAGATGAAAATATCTCAAATAATATAGTATTTAATCCAGAAAAATATGTGCAGATATGTCCTGAAGGTAAAAATCCAAGAGATAATAATAAAGGACCTGCTCTCTTTGTTTTTGCAGAAGAAGAAGAAGTGTTAATGATTCAGGAGGTTCTTGATAATATACGGAAACTATGGGGTGAAAGTGTTCAATATGGAATTATAGTAGAAAAAACAGTGGATTGTAATGGACTTAATATCCCAATTTATAGAGGGAAACAACCTTCATTAGCTACAACTTATGCGATAGATAACTCTGGTAAAGTTATATATGAAGTGGTAGGACTACCGATTATTAAAAAGCCTTAAACTAAAGTTGATAGTTTTGATGAAAAATAATTGTAAATACAGTATTTTTAAAGAGAAGCATAGTGTTGTTTTGTTTGTTATTATTTTTGTGTTCGTGTGTATTGATTCATTCACTTATGAAATTAAAGGAAAAGTTTATCAACCAGAAGGCTCTTCATCTTCAAATGTAACGGTATGGTGTGTTCATCCAATAAAAGGAGCATCTAAAGTTGTTACGGATGAGGCAGGACAATTTGCCTTCACAGATATACCAATGGGTGAAGTTTCATTGATTGCAAGAGATAGTAACAAAAAAATAGGAGGTGTTTCTTTAATATTAACCAAGAATGAAACTAATGTAAATATCAATCTTTATAACGGTGTTGTTCAAAAATTACGGATACTAAATCCCAATCTTGTGCCAGTTTCGGGTGCGTATATCCGTCGTTTATGGGTGGGAGATATCTTTTGTATTCCAGCAGAAGAAATATCGGAATTAGGTTTTGGTTGGATTCGTAGTGATGATAATGGTGAAATCCTTCTGGATAATATGCCAGTAAAAGGATTTATTCGTGTCTTGGTTGGTCATATTGATTATGCAGATACCTATTTACCATTTATCCCAGTAAACAATAAGAGTATGGATATAATATTAAAAAAAGGCGTGATTATTAGAGGAAGAGTAGTAAAGGATGGTAAAGGGGTGAAAGAGGCATTGATAATTAGCATACAAAAAGGAGTAGGAAATGAGCCGTTTATATTACCAGTGAAAACAGATAAAGAGGGTTTATATCGTTATAGACTTGGGAAAGGAGAGTATCGAATCTTTGCGTCCTATCCAGATTATCCGAATACAATACCTAAAGAAATATCTATTACGGGGGATGAGCAGGAAGAATTGTTAGTAGATTTTGAATTTAAAGATCCATTATATATTGAGGGAACTGTTTCACTTAAAGATGGTACTCCATGTCAGTTGGCAAAAGTTGCTATTAAAGAAGAAAATGGAGTTGAGGATTTTGTTTTTACTGATGATGTGGGGAAGTATTTATTAAAGTCCAGTTCTCAAAAGGTTAAAGTGAAGATTATTCCTCCACCTGGTTTTATAACAGAAACATTGCCAGAAGTTCCTGTAGATTTTCAGAATGAAAAGAAAGTTTTTATACCTAATATTTATGTAAAAAAATTACCTGAAATTAAGGGGAAAATAACTTTACCTAATGGTGAGGGAGCAGACAAAGTATTTATACAGTCGAAAAACACTGATTTTCCAATATTTGCAATTACAAATAACGAGGGAAATTTTCACATAACATTCGATTCCGTTCCTGAAGTAAATACAGTGGAATTTGTGGTGGAGCATGCACTTCGATTTTTACGTGCGGAGTTTTCTTTTAACTTATACGAAGAAAATCCATTAATAAATTTACCACTTCAGCCATTTGAACCGAAACAGGAAAAATTTATAAATAAGGAAGTGAGAAATAAATTAGGACATATAATTGATAATCTTGCTCCTGAGATAGAATGTCGTGCATGGTTTAATTATAAGGATAATGAGAATCCATTGCAGAAATTGCAGGGGAAAGTTGTTTTACTTTTATTCTGGGGAGGTTTTGATACCACACCTTTTGGGATGAGACATGTTGAAGAGGCACGAGCTTTGTTTGATTTGTATAAAGGTGTTTCAGATGTGGCAATTCTTTCTGTACATGATGGTTTATCAGAGGAAGAAGAGGTCGAAAACTATATCAAGACATATCGTATCGAGTTCCCTGTAGGATTGGATACAGATGATACGAAGACTTTTGTTAATTATTCAATAGAATTTATTCCCCAGTTTGTATTGATTGATAAAAAAGGAATAGTTCGCTATACAGATGTATTAAATAGGACAGTCGAATTGATAAAGGTACTTCGTCGGATGGCAGGTAATTAACAGAAATTTAGTTTACGGTTAATGCCTTATTGATACGTTTCATTAAACGGGACTTTCTGCGAGCTGCTGAATTACGGTGGATGACACCCTTTGCACAGGCACGGTCGATAGTCGAAATTGCTTCTAAAATCGCAGATTGTCTTGTTTTATCATCAGCATTATTTACACTCTGAATGGCTTTTTTTACCATCGTTTTCATACGGGAACGAATGGAAGTATTTTTTAATCTCCTTTGTTCATTCGTTTTAATACGTTTCTTTTGTGATTTAATATTAGCCATTGGTTGAAAAAAATCTCCTTTTCGTTTTGGTGATTATCATTTTTAGAGATAATATTCTATCAAATATATAAAGAAAATTTCAAAGAAAATTTTGTTATAAATTTATGATATGATTAAGCATAACGTTTTAATTATCAATAACCAATTTATTTCCTCAATACAAGAAAAGGTCTTATGTGGAATATTTTATTTCGAAAGATTATTGTTATTTTAAATTATTTAGGATTAGCCCCTATTTTGTGGTTATTTCGAAGAAGAATTAGAGACGAGGTAGTTAAATTTCATGTAAGTCAAGCAATTGTATTGTTTTTTTGGTTCCTATTACTCATAATATTTCTTTTGATTACAGTAGCACTTTTATCCATAATCATTTTATACTTTCCTGATTTTTACCAACAGTGGGAGGTAGAACTGTGGTTTATCAGCATTGCAAGAAAGTTAGTGTTATGTTGGTTGTTATTTTTATGCTTTGGTTTGGGAGGTGCTTTATTAAACTCAGACAATCCTTTACCCTTTGTATCGTTTTGGTTAAGAAGAAGGAAACTAATGCTATTTACTGAAATTATCAATCTTTTTTTATTTTGTTGTGCGTTTTCATTAGTGATTATTGTCGTATGTTCTCGCATGTTAATGTATCCACAATTAAACTCTCCAAAGGTGTATGTTTTGTATGATAATCTTGATTATTTGCCGAATTGGATTTTTGAAGTTGCTTTTTTCCCAATTGTAAAGACAGGATATAAAGTATATGGGAGGGGAAGTGTATCAGAGAAGATTATTGCTAAGGAAAGCCTTACAGAGGCTTTAGAAAATGCAGAAGTGATTTTTATTGCTTCGCATGGTATGGAAGATGGGATTTTGTATTCGAAGGGTACCATAAGAGTAGAAGATATTCAAAGTATGAAAAAGAACCCGAATTTAAAGTTTGTATATCTTGCAAGTTGTAAAAGTGGGATGTTGAAAGAAATGTGGGATAATGCATTTGCCCCTGCAAAGGTATTAACATATAGCCGAATGACAGCCACTTTTGAACATGTATGGTGGTTTTGGAGTAAAGGGCCTAAAGTGGTTATGGGAGAATATAGTAACAATTGATTAATAATTTTATTGCCCTGCTGTGTGTGTTTTTATTGATAACTTAACGTATTGTTCTTCTGTCAAAACATTGGGTTTTCCTAACAAGTAGGCGTAATACAAAATTTTCGCAGAATGTTCTACTCGTTCAAGATAAGAATACGCCTGATTTAAGTCTTTACCTACAGTAAGAACCCCGTGTGATTTGAGTAAGAGTGCATTATGATTTTTTATCCAAGGTTTAATTATGGTAGAACCTTCTATGCTTCCAGGGGTTGCGTAGTCTGTAGTGGGAACTTCCCCTAATGTCATAACTAATTCGGGGAGTATAGGTGTGCATAGGGATATATTTAACAATGATAACACAGTCGCAAAAATAGGATGTGCATGGACAACAGATGTAATATCTGGACGTTCTTCATAGGCTGATAAGTGAGTATAAAATTCAGATGAAACCGTTCCTTTACCTTCTAAGACTTCACATTTATTGTTTGTGAGTAAAATTTGTTCAGGTATTAATTCCCCTTTACATGTATTACTGGGGGTGCATAAGAATTTATCTTCTTCTAATCGAATACTAATATTGCCATCGGTAGAGGAAATGTATTGATTAAGATACATTTTTTTCCCAATTTCACAAATCAGTATTTTTAAATTATCTATTTTGTAAAGCATACTACTCCGATTTATGTTTAGATACGGGTTTATGAAGAACTAACCATATAACAAGGCAAATTAAAAATGAAAGTCCTATATGTATTGCGAATATTATGAATAATTGAGTATTGACTTTCCATTGGAAAAGGTTTAAGTAACATTCCCATATAGGAACGGAACGGACTTTTTTCCCATTTACAGTGATTTCTAATAAAGAAAAAGGAAGGGTAATTATTAAAAGGACGACATAGTTTAACCAGAACCACGGAATTGATAAAACAGCAATAAATATCTTTTTTATGGACATGTTATTCACAGGGAACGGTAGTACACCAATGTTTATATTTATCTATTTCACCTTGAACAACTTTGAAGTATATTTCCTGGAGTTTTTTAGTTATAGGTCCAGGTTGCCCTGAACCAATAATTCTTCGGTCTACAGAACGGACGGGTGCAACTTGAGCACCTGTGCCACAGAAGAATATCTCATCCGCAACATAAAGTTCGGTTCGTGCGATAGGACGTTCAATTACATTAAGTCCCAACTCATTTTTGATGAGTTCAATAATCGTATTCCTTGTAATACCCACAAGAATAGTTTCCGAACGAGGAGGTGTTATTAGTTCTCCTTGATGTACTATAAAGATATTCATTGCACTTCCCTCGACAACCATCCCTTGTTCGTTGAGGAAAATAGCCTCATTAAATCCTGCTTGTTTTGCTTCGGATGCTGCTAATGCTGAGTTAATATAACTTCCAGTGGCTTTTACCCTGCTTGGAATTGCATTATCTGCAAGTCTTCTCCATGATGAAACACATACATCTAAACCTGAAGTAATATCACAATAATCCCCTAATTTAATTACATAACAGCATAATTTGCTTTCAACCCCTTTTAAGGTAGGACCTAATGATAACTCACTTTTATATATGATGGGACGAATATAGACGCCTTCTTTGAAACCGCTCTTTTTAACAAGTTCAATACAAATATCTTCTATTTCTTCCTGTGTCTCCGGTATTTCCATACAAAGAATACGGCAATTTCTTACAAGTCGGTCAATATGTTCTTTTAAGCGAAAGATAAGAATGGCATTTTTGTTTGCAGAATAATAACCACGGATACCTTCAAACAATCCCGTTCCATAATTAAATGCATGTGTCATAATACTTATCTTAGCATCTTCAATAGGAATATAATTGCCTTCAAAATATGCAATTTTACCTGGATACATGGTTGCCATAGTTAGAACTCCTGTTTGATTAAAAAATAAAAGACTCTGTTCATTTTAATATAAACTGAGTCTTATCATCAAAAAGTGGAGTACTAATTTTCTATTTGTTTTTGTAAGAATGTATTAACTCTTCCACAATGGGATCAGGTTGAGGTTCTGCATTCTCTATAATAACTCGATTGGAAGATATTCTCCATGTAGGTTGATGAGCATTTTCGTAATATTGATCATTAATTTTTCTTAAAAGTTCTTTCGTTTCTTCTAAATCGGACTCGATGAGATCTCTCATAGATAATAACCCAACAACGTGATGGTTCTCATCAACCATGAGAAGATGTCTTACACCGTTCATAAACATAAGCATTTTAGCAATATTTATATCCTCTGCTTCATGGACATGAATTAATTTGGTGTTCATCACATCATGAATTAATGTTTCTTTTAGGTCTAAACCTTTGTTTAGTACTTTTCGAATAATGTCCTTTTCTGAAATAATTCCAACAATATCGCCTTCATCGTTCGATACCATTGTTGCACTTATGTTTTGGTCACAAAAAAATTTAACGACATCCTGAATGGTCTTATCTTGATGAATAGGTAGATGTGCTCTTAACTTTACTTTTTCTTTCAAACTTGCCATTGTTAATCCCTTTCCTTTTGGGTTTAATTTGTTTTCAATTTTATAAACAAGTATAAATATTGATATATTCCTTATATTGAAAGTAAAAAATACAAAAGTTAATTAATAGAAGGAAGTTTAGTATGGCAAGAGTAGTGACGGCAGATGAAGCAATTAAATTAATTCCTGATGGAGCAACGGTATTAATAGTTCCCATGCCTTCTGAAGAGGTGTATCCAGCGTTTGCACGTGTTTATCAACAAACGGGGCATCCAAAGGATTTAACAGTTGTATGGGCAGCAGGTCTTGGTCCATTAAGTGAGGAACCAAAAGGAATGAACCATTTTGCAGTGCCAGGAATGGTAAAGAGAATTATAGCTGGACATTGTGGTTTAAATCATAAAATTATGAAATTTATTGCAAGTAATCAAGTGGAAGCATACAATATCCCCCAAGGGACGATGTGTGAATTATATAGAGAGATAGCTGCTGGTAGACCTGGGTTGATTACGACTGTCGGATTAGGAACATTTGTAGACCCGAGATATGGCGGTGGAAAAGTGAATGAAAAAACGAAATCGTGTGAAGACCTATCCGAGATTGTTGTAATTGGGGGAAAAGAATACATTTTATATCGTTCGTTTAAATGCGATGTGGGTATAATTCGTGGAACCACTGCTGACCATCATGGTAATATTACTACTGAGAAAGAAGCACTTATTATGGAAATATTAGAAGGTGCTATGGCTGTAAAAAACAGTGGTGGTTTTGTAATTGCACAGGTGGAGCGATTAAGTGATGAGCCAGCTAAACCGAGTGATGTGCGAGTTCCTGGTGTTTTTGTAGATTACGTCGTAGTTGCTCAAACTCCTGAGGCACATCCACAAACACTTTTTGTACAGTATGACCCTTCATTTTGTGGACATGTCAGAGCTAATCTTGAGGAAGAATTAGATGTTATGCCATTAAATTTTGAAAAGGTTATTGCCCGACGTGCATTTATGGAATTAAAGCCTAAGATGCTTATAAATCTTGGTTTTGGTATACCAATGGGCGTTGCCAAAGTCGCTTTTGAAGAAGGGGTATTCAATAAAATTACAATGACAACAGAAATAGGAGTAATTGGGGGAATTCCAGAAACAGGCAAAAATTTTGGTCCTGCGAAGAATCCTCAGGCGTTTTTATCTCAATCTGCAATGTTTGATTTTTATGATGGAGGAGGACTTGATATGACCTGTGTAGGAATGGCTCAGGTCGATGCAGAGGGAAATGTGAATGTTAGCAAAGTTGGTCCTATTGCAATTGGACCTGGTGGATTTATCAACTTAACACAATCGGCAAAGAAACTGGTATTTTGTGGTGAATTTTCCGCTATGGGTAGTAAAGTGGACATTGTTGATGGAAAAGTGAAAATAGTGAATGAAGGGAAGGTTAAAAAATTTATTCAAAAGGTGGAGCAAATTACTTTTAGTGGAAAGTTCGCATTAGAAAATAAGAGAGATGTTACTTATATTACGGAACGTTGTGTATTTAAACTTGTCCCAGAAGGGTTAATGATAACAGAAATTGCGCCAGGTATAGACTTAGAAAAAGATATATTAAATCAAATGGGATTTAAGCCTATAATTCCAGAGGAAATTAAACCGATGGATGCAAGATTATTTGTGCCATCTCCAATGAAAATATCATTTGAATAGCATATAAAAAGAAGGAGGAGTTATGTTAAACGAAGGATGGTTTAACATTCGAAATGAAAAATTTTATCGTAGGACGTGGCTTTCTGAAGAAAATAAAAAAATAGCCAATATAATTTTAATTCATGGTTATGGAGAACATTGTTCACGATATGACTATATGTCGGAAATGATGAATAAACAAGGAATTAATGTTTTCAGTTATGACCAGCGTGGATTCGGACATTCGCCAGGGAAAAGAGCATGGATTAACGATTTCAATGAACTTCTTGATGATTTTGATGTCTTTTTAAATGTAATAAAAGAGGAGATAATTAGTTTACCAACATTTTTTATGGGACATAGTATGGGAGGGATGGTTCTTGCCAGATATGTTGAAACACGACCTAATTGTTCTGCTAAAGGACTTATTTTTTCAAGTCCATTTCTTGCTTTAAATGAAGATGTTCCAAAGTTTTTATTAAAGTTATCAGGTATCTTAGCGACAGTTCTCCCATGGGTTCCTGTTTCAAGGGTGGATAATACAGCCTTATCAAAAGATTTAGACGTAGTTAAAAGGGCTGATGAAGACCCATTAGGTTATCATGGAAGTGTCAAAGCATACACAGGATATGTATTTTATAAAGTGATTCAGGAAATACAACGTGATTTTAAGTTAATTAAACTACCAACAATAATTCTTCATGGGAAAAAGGACCAAATAGTTCCCTTCTCAGGAAGTATTAATTTGTTTGAAAATATTACATCAGAAGATAAGGCGATACATCTTTTTGAAAATGGTTATCACGAGTTATGGAATGATTATGAAAAAGATGAAATGATAGGTAAAATATGCGGATGGGTAAGTGAACGAGCATTGAAATCATAATCTAAGAATTTTTTATTTAATACCCGCCAGAAAATGATTTAAAATATATTATTATAGAATTAAAAATTAAAATAGAGATGGCTAAATATGTCAAATAGAAGGAATAATGTGAATTCGTCTGATCCGAGAGAAATCCTTTATTGGACGCGTACATATGCGCGAAGTAGGACTATTTACTTTCTTTTTCAATGGTGCTTGATTGTTTTAATTATATGTGTAATAGGTTTAATTGCAAATCTAACTCAACAGGCATATATCAATGGTAATAAACCTTTGTTCTATACATCGGTATTCTTTCTTGTAGTTGCTTTTTTGTTCTTTGTTTGGATTTCTATATCTCGCTGGACTGCAGAAATTGTATGGCAACTTACTATTTGGTTTTATGGGAGAGAAGGATATGTTCTCCCTGATGATAAACATCAGTCAAAAACGTTACCGAGATGGGTTATTGCATTAATAGGATTGATGTTGGTGTATCATATCTTTGGAGCATTGTTAATTTCATTTCGTTATTTGTCTTTACAATATTTACAGCCTTTTTCTGCTTTAGCATTGGTTCCCGTGTTGTGTATCCTTATTTTTTATCAAGGATTGGGTTTTTGGGCATGGATTTGGCCTGTTTTATATGGACTTCATGCAATTTTACTCATATGTAAAATACCAATTAGTTTCCCATCCCGGTGGTATTTATTAAACATTATGGTCCCTGTTTTTGGTTATGGTCTTATTGCCATTATTGTAGGACATATTTACAGTCGTTATGCACTATGGAAATTGAAATCTATAAGTAGACAAGGCTTAGAAGAGTTTGAAAATCTTGCCCATGATGAGGAAACGGATAATACATAGAAATAAATTGAGTATTAGGTTTATTGTTGAATGTCAGAACTTGACCGCATAATACATGAACCAGCACGACTGCGAATTTTAACAATTCTTGCAGGGGTGGAAGCATCTGATTTTAATTTTTTGTTAAATACATTGGGATTGACCAAAGGCAATCTTTCTTCTCATATGGACAAACTCGAAAAAGCAGGATATGTTAAAGTTGAGAAGTCATTTAATGGACGGATTCCGCATACAGAGTTTCAAATCACCGAGAAAGGGAGAGATGCATTAGAAAATTATTGGAAGGAATTAGATAGAATTAGAAACCTGAACCCGCCTGTAGAAAATGAATAAAAATTGTTCATTATTTATGGGTTAAATTTGAACAATCTTTTTTATTGCTTCAAGTAAAATTTCGGATTGTTTCTGTGTGCCAATGGTAATTCGCAGTGCGTTCTCCAAACGTCTATATGGAAAATATCTAATATAAATACGTTGCTCTTTTAACCGATTGTATATTTCTTCTGCAGTAGGTTCTCTGTTCCATATTGCAAGCAAGAAATTCGATTGTGAATCAGGAACACGGAAACCCAGTTTTTGTAATTCTATTCTTAGATAAGTTCTATTCTTCTTAATTATTTCTATATTAGTCATAGCATATTGGGAATGTTCTAATGCAGAGATGCCTAATAATTGAGTTATAACATTGACATTGTATGAATCTTTAATCTTAAACATATCTGAAATTAGTTCTGGATTAGCAACAGCAAAACCTAAACGAATTCCAGCCAGACTGAAGGACTTAGAAAAAGTTCGTCCAACAATAAGATTAGGATATTCTGTTACCCAAGAGATATAGTTATAATCACAAAAATCAACATAAGCTTCATCAATAAATATAACTTGTTTATCATTTTCACAGATTTTTTTCATAATTTCGGTTTGTGTAGGAACACCACTTGGAGCATTTGGGTGGGTTATTAATACTAATTTTGCTGATTCCCATGCAAATGGTGGAGTTAAACAAAAATTATCATCAAGCTCATGATACTGAAAGTTATAACCATATAGTTGTGCAAGAATCTCATAAAGAGAATAGGTTGGATAAGTAGCGTAAATGGTCTGCCCATAGTCTACGAACGTTTTCATTGTTATTGCTAAAATTTCGTCCATGCCATTGCCAACAATAACCCATTCTGGTCCAGGTAAATGGTATACCTGAGCTATTTTTCTTCTAAGTTCAAAAGCAGTTGGGTCAGGGTATCGTCGTAGTTGTTCAGGGAGTATTGTGCTAAGAGTTCTTAATACTTCTTCTGACGGAGGAAATGGATTTTCATTCGTATTTAGTTTGACTACATTTTCCTCTTTCGGTTGTTCACCAGGAACATACCCCTCTATTGCGTTTAGTCTGTTTATACAGTATTTACTCATTTTTTACATCCCTTTGATTTCCTATACGAATATTTATCGAAAATGCATGAGCTGTTAAACCTTCAATTTCAGCAAACGTCATTATATCGTTTGCTTGATTGTGAAGCCTGCTTTTTGAATAGTAAATATAGTTGGACACTTTTCTAAAATCTTCAACTGTAAGGGGAGAACTGAACCTTGCTCTTCTTCCAGTTGGTAGAATATGATTAGGACCAGCCATATAATCACCAACAGCAACGGGAGTCATATCACCTAACATAATGGCACCCGCATTAACAATTTTCATCTCAATCTTACGTGGAAATTCTGTTTGAATACTTAAATGTTCTGGTGCAAAAAAATTAGCGAGGTAAATAAGTTCGTCCCAATCCCGAGTAACAATAAAAGCCCCGAAATTGTTCAAAGATGATTCGATGATATTTTTACGATTTTGTTGATTAATATATTTTTGTATCTGTTCTTCTACATCTTTGACAAGATGTATATCAGATTGAGTAATTATTAACACTGAGCAAGCTTTCTCATCGTGTTCTGCTTGTGCTATTAGTTCTGAAGCAATAAAAGCAGGATTTGCGGTTTTATCAGCAATAACAAGGACTTCTGAAGGTCCTGCTTCACAATCAATATCTACAACATCTCGTACTAATGCTTTGGCTGTTGAAACGTATATATTTCCTGGTCCTGTAATTTTATCAACGGATGGTATGTGTTCTGTGCCATAAGCGAGAGCTGAAATGGATTGTGCTCCACCAACTCTAAATACACGAGTAACCCCTGCAAGGTGGGCTGTTGCCAAGACGACAGGGTGTATTGTGCCATTATATGAAGGGGGAGAAACCATAATGATTTCTTTAACACCAGCCACTTTTGCAGGTATAACATTCATTAATACGGATGAAGGGTAGAAAGCCTTTCCACCTGGTACATATACCCCTACTTTTTCAATGGGCACTATTTTTTGTCCTAATACGGTTCCGTCTTCAAGTGTCTCTTCCCATGAATTTCGTATATTTTTACTGTGAAATGTTTTTATGTGTTCAGCAGATTTTTCAATAATCCTTAAAATATTGGGTTCCAGTGTATTAAAGCTTTGAATAATCTCTTGATTGGGTATTTCTAACTCTTCTGGTTGTAGTGTTACATTATCAAATCGCTCAGTAAACTCGATGACCGCACTATCCCCGTTTTTTCTAACTGTATCAATAATCCATTGTACTGTTTTTGTAATGGTTTGGTCTTTGTCCTGTTCTTGATTTTGTGATAGATTGCGATTTAGTATCCATTGTTTTACTTTATTAAGGTCATCATCACTCTGAATAATAAAAGTTTTCATTGATTTACTCCTCGTGAATTCTTTGAATATCTGCACCGAGACTGGCAAGTCTTTCCTCAATTCGTTCATAGCCACGGTCTAAATGGTATACCCGTGAAATAATAGTTTCGCCTTCTTTTGCCATTAACCCTGCTATAACGAGTGCTGCACTTGCGCGAAGGTCAGATGCCATAACAGGAGCACCAATTAATTTTTCTGTTCCTCTAATAATGGCGGTATTCCCTTCTAAAGTAATATCAGCACCCATACGTATTAATTCCGCTACGTGAAGAAATCTATTTTCGAAAACAGTCTCTTTAATCACACTTGTTCCTTCTGCACATGTGAGAAGAGCCATCATTTGAGCTTGTAAATCTGTTGGAAATCCAGGGTAGGGGAGAGTTGTTATATTTATAGCTTTTAATGGTTTTTGAGGGGATTTGACCCGTATATAGCTACTACCTATTTGGACATCAGCACCCAATTCGTTAAGTTTTGAGATGAAGGTGCTTAAATATTCAGGAATTACAGAGTCAACCTGAACATCGCCAAAAGTTGCCAGACCTGCAATAAGGAAAGTCCCTGCCTCGATACGGTCGGGGATAACATTGTGTTCTGTGCCTCCGAGGGATTTTATCCCTTTAATTTTTATAACTTCTGTTCCAGCTCCTTCAATTTCTGCACCCATTTTGTTCAAAAAGTTTGCCAAATCAACTATCTCAGGTTCTTGGGCTGGATTAAATAATCGGGTTATTCCTTTGGCACGGACAGCCGCCATTATTAAGTTTTCAGTTGCACCTACACTTGGAAAATCTAAATAAATGTCTGTTCCTTTTAATCGTCCCTCTGCCACTACATAACCTTCTTCTAAACGAATCTTTGCTCCGAGTTGTTCTAACCCTTTTAGATGAATATCTACAGGGCGTGTGCCTATAGCACAGCCACCAGGTAAAGATACACGTGCTTTCCCACATCGTGCTAAGAGTGGACCTAATACAAAAAATGAAGCACGCATTTTACGCACAAGGTCATAAGGTGCGGTAGGTGATATACGATTTGGTGTGACAATAGTCATAAACCTACCTGTAAATTCTATTTGTAATCCCATCTGGCTAAGAAGTTTATCCATAGTAAATACATCATGGAGACACGGGACATTATGAAGTACACACGGTTCTTCAGCTAAGATAGACGCAGCCATAAGAGGGAGTACCGCATTTTTTGCCCCACGGATTTGAACTTTCCCTTTTAACGGGTTATTACCACGAATAATTATTTTATCCATAAAATATTCATCCAATGCTTTAAAAGAAGATTGTATGTATTTTACAAAAAATAGGAGTCTTTAGTGAAAAGAATAAGTAATATTAATAAAATAGATGTTGCAATCAATACTATTGGTTTGAGGTAGGTGTTTCCGTTGAACTTTGTGGAGCATCTGTTTCCGTACTTACTGGAGCACTTTCCACAGGAGGTGTATTTGTCTTGTTTTCAACAGTGACAGGAGTCGTTGTTGTTGACGGTGTTTTATTATCGAATAAATTATCCAAAGCAGTATTCTGTTCAGTAGATAACTCATTATAAACAAGTTCAGGAGCAGGTCCTTTCCCGACTTTACCTGATATGGTTGATAGAAGAATGGCAAGAACCATAAATACACCAGCACTTATGTATGTTAATTTTTGTGGGAGAGTACGTGCTAATTTGGGTCCAAACACGCTTTCTGTGCCTGGGCTTAAACCAAAGGCACCTGCAAATCCAGCACCTTTTCCTTTTTGTAGGAGTACGATAATAATTAAAGCGACACAGCATGGAAGGTATATAAATAATAGTAATACCCACCAAAGTGTTGTTAGGCTAAAAATTGTTTCTAACATAGATTCTTTAACCTGTCCTTATATTGTAGATTTTGTTGTTATATACATTCTTTTATTATTTGTGCAAAACTTTCTGCATTTAAGGAAGCACCGCCTACCAAGAAACCGTTAACATCAGGTTTGGATATAAGTTCTTTTGCATTTTCAGGTTTAACACTTCCACCATACTGGATAACTATGTTCGTCGCTGTTTCTTTGCCGAACTCTTTTCCTATAAGAGAACGGATGAAAGCATGGGCTTCTTGCGCTTGTTCTGGGGTTGCTGTTTTTCCAGTTCCAATTGCCCAGACTGGTTCGTATGCGATAACAACGTTTTGTAATTGTTCTGGAGTCATATCCCTTAAGCCCTCTATAATTTGCCGTCGTAGAACCGACTCCATCATATTCCCTTCACGTTCGTCAAGCGTTTCTCCAACGCAGAACATTACATTTAAACCTGTTGTTATTACATATTTAAGTTTTTGGTTTAACAACGTATCTGTTTCGCCAAAATATTGCCTACGTTCACTATGTCCTAATATAGTCCAACGACAACCTACATCCAGCAACATTTGTGGTGCTATTTCTCCAGTATATGCCCCTGATTCCTTTAAATAGCAATTTTGCCCACCTAATTCAATATTTGTACCTTTCAATACTTGTGATACGGCATAGAGGCTTGTAAATGGCGGACAAACAATAATTTTAACTTGGTCAATTCCCTCTACTAATGGTTTAAGTTTATTTACAAGGTCAAGAGATTCATTGACTTTTTTGTTCATTTTCCAATTTCCAGCAATAATCGACTTCATTTCATTTCCTTTCTTACAATGATTTTAAAAATGAAAAATAAAAAAATATCTCTTTCTATAAGGCTGTTGGGTATGAATTGGATATATAGATTATCATAAATCGTAACAATTTATCAAAAAGCTATCTATTAGATATTGACTGTGATTTTGAAAAAAAAGGGGCACGAATAGATAATACAATCCGCATTGCAATATTGAATATATCTTCTACAATAGTATAAAAAACGGGGACTACAAGCAATGTTAATATCGTCCCTAAAATTAAACCGCCGACCAATGCTTTACCTAAACCTGAAAACATGACAGCACCTCCTGATTTAGCCATTGCTAATGGGACAAGCCCCAAGATAGTTGTCAATGCTGTCATCATTACAGGTCTAAGTCGGTCTTTACTTGCTTGTACGATTACGTTAATCAAGTTGTTATTATTTGTTTTTCTCAAAAAATTTATATGGTCTACTATCACAATTCCATTATTAACGATTACACCAACCATTAATACACAACCGATTAGTGTAATCATATCCCAGTAGGAATTAGTAAAGTATAATGTCCATGCAGAACCTATGAGAGAAATGGGGACTGTAGTTAAGATAACTAAAGGCAAAAGTAATGACTCAAAAGTTGCACTCATAACGATATATATAAGGATAAGTGCCATACTCATAGTCATAGCAAAATTGGTTAAGTTCGATTGGATTTCTTCTAATTCTATGCCATAATTTAGATTGTAACCGTCAGGTAAATCGATGGATGATATTATAGATTGTAATTCATCTCTAATGAGTGTCAAATTCTCCGTGTTTGTTCTTGCACGGAAATTTATCACATTGCGACCGTTATACCTTTTTACAAGTTCCGGTCCGGGGCGTTTTTCATAAGATACAACCTGATGCAAGGGAACGAGAGTCCCTTTACTTGAAATGACTTTTAAGTTATCAATATTTGCTTTTGTTTTTCTGTCTTCTTCTTTATATTGTAGCCATACGGGAATTTCTCGTGTTCCCTCTTTAAAATAAGGAAGTTGAGCACCTCTAAGGGCTGTGTCAATGGTTTGGGCGATAGTAAATGGGTTGATACCTTGCTCATCTGCTTGAAGTTCATTTATTGCAACCCTCATTTCTTGTTTTTTTTGCTCAACATCCGTTTCTACATCTGTGAAGAGTGGATTACTTAGGAGTAATGATTTTATCCGTTGGGCTTGTGCAAATAGTATCTCATTATCCCCACCTGTAAGTCTTAATGTCACTAATCGTGATGTTCCTGATTCACCGGTATCAGCAATTGAAAACTCTAACTTGCCACCAGGAATATGGGAAGGAAGTTTACTTTTAACGATTTCTAATGCTTCTTCAGTAGTGCAAGGTGGATTTCTACCAATTTCACCATCATCTTCTGTGTACAAATACACATGAATTTCCCCTCCACTTTTTCCATGGAATAGCAATATATTTTTTATAGCTATTGATTCACGAATTGGTTCTAATTTCTGTGTAAGCTGGTCAAAGAGGTCTTTAACTTTTGCAGTGTCAAAATTCTGGTCAAGGGTAATTTTTATATCCACTTCACGTGTGTCTAATTTAATTAAATCTTTCATCCCTACTGATTTAACAGGGATAAGATAAGAAATCACTAAGAATAGACATAAAGCTAAAAGAAAAGCCAATCGATTTTTTAGAGACCAATGTAGCAATAATTCTAAAAAGAAGTATAGTTTTTCTAAAAGTTTAAAACTCCCCGCTTTTTCACGAATGGAAACTAATAAATTGTGGAAGAATATCATGAGTTTCATCTGATTTTTTTCTCGGGGTAGGACATGTATGGAAAGAACTAAAGGAACGACAGTTAAAGCGATTAATAGGCTTCCTAACAAAGCAACAATTAAAGGCCCTCCTAACTGTTTCATAAATACCGACATTCTGCCTGCTTCAAGATAATACATAGGTATAAACACAACAATTGTGGTAAGTGTGGATGCGGAAATAGCTATACCTACTTCTGATGCTCCACGAACAGCACTTGTTTTTATATCATAACCTAACTGTTGGTATCGGATAATATTTTCAACAGCAACAATGGCATTGTCTACCAACATTCCAACAGATATAATTAAAGACACCATCGTTATAATATTAAGTGACATGTCAGCAAAATACATAAAAATAATGCCAATCATAAGAGATGAAGGAATGGCAAATGCTACAATAATAGTCGGAATAAGTCGGTGTAAGAAGATAAGTAATACAATAAAAGCCATAATTCCGCCGTAGATTCCCTCACTGAACAGATTGTTTAATGCCCGATTAATTAAATCGGATTGGTCAAAAAAGATTTTTGTAACAGTTCCCTCAAATGCTTCCTCAGATAAAATATTCTTCAATTCACGTTTTATTTGATTGCACACATTTACTGCGTTTGCTTCTGATTCCTTAATAACAAGTAAAACGACCCCACCTTTTCCATCTAATGCTACTCTCTGGGAATCTTCTCTTGAACCAAATCGGACGGTCGCAACATCTTTTAGTCGCATACCATTTTTATTGACGACAAGGTTTTCAATATCAGATAAAGTTTTATACTCACCTTTAAATTGAACAAAGTATTTTTTATCTCCCTCTGAGATAGAACCAAGTGAAGCATCTAATGAGGCTGTCCGAAGAGTATTTAATAAACTTACTATGGGAATATTAAGGCTGTTGAGTCGGTCCTGAGAAACTTCGATTAAAACCTCTTTCTCAGGGATAGGAGATATTAATTTAATATCTGCAACTCCATCAAGCCGTCGGAGTCTTGGAATAAGAGAGGTGCGGACTAAATAAACATAATTTTCCTCATCTTCTGATTTAAATAAGCCGATAGCTATGACTGGAATGGCTCCTGAACTGAACCGTTGAATAATAATCCGTTGTACTTCATCTGGAAGAGTCATTTTTAAACGTTCTATTCTGTCTCGAACGTCTGCAGTTGCTAAAGTCATGTCAGTGTCTAAATTAAACCACATGTCAACAGAACAACCATTTGAAGAACTTGTAGTAGCAATGCTCCGAAGTCCAGGGATAGTCCTGAATTCTCCCTCCACTGGAATAGCGATTTGCTGTTCTATTTGTTCTGGTGAACTCCCAGGATAGGGAATATAGCATCCGATAAAAGGACGGTCTACTTTAGGAAGAAATTTCAAAGGAATACGGAACCATGAGATTAATCCCAGAACGAGAATGGATATAGAAAGCATGAACATAGTAATGGGACGATTTATGGCTATTTTAGGTAGAGACCATGTCACTTGTTTCGTACCTTATGAGAAAGGTTAGAAAACATATAATAAGCCATAGGGATGAGCCATAAAGTCAACAAGGTGCTTGCAGATAGCCCTGTAATTACAGTTAATGCCAATGGCTGTCTTAATTCGGAGCCTTCTCCTTTAGATAATAGCATGGGCAGTAGCCCAAGAACTGTTGTTAATGTTGTCATAAAAATAGGTCTCAAACGGACCATAGATGCTTGAATAATAGCATCGTGTAGGGATAGACCACGTGTAATAAGTTGATTAGTATAGTCAATCAACACAATAGCATTGTTTACTACGATGCCTGCTAATATGATTGAACCCAAAAAAACCATGATGTTTAAATTAGTACCTGTTAAAAATAAAATGATAATGACACCAATGAATGCTAAAGGCACAGATAACATCACTAATATAGGTAACCAAATAGATTCAAATTGAGAAGCCATTACCACATATACCAGAAAGGTTGCAAGTAATAGAGCAAGTCTCAAACTATGGTATGACGTTGCTAATTCACGGTTTTGTCCGCCAAGAGTAATAAAAAATTCTCGAGGTTTTTCAACATCTCGAAGTTTAGATATAACTTCCTGTGACACACTTGCCAAATCTCGTCCTTCGATATTGGCAGTTATTAATGCGACCCTTTTTTGTCCAATTCTCCGAATATCGCTCGGTCCAACATCTTCTACAATGGTTGATACATCACAAAGACGAACAGGAACAGCCCCTTCTATAATTGACATCTGTTTTAGGTCATTAATGCTTTGAAGGAATGTTTGATTTGTTCTAACACGAATATCAATTTTATCTCCACCACGATTAAATTTTGTGGCAATTTCTCCTTGAATTTCTGTTCGTAACTTATTTGCGACTTGAGCAGGGGAAAGTCCCTTCTCAGCTAACAGTTCTCTATCTAACTGGATAAGTATCTCTGGATAACCAGATTGTATTGATATATCAGCATCCTTAACGCCCCGAACTTGTCGTACTTTTTGGAGGCATGCCTCACCTACAGATTTCAAGGTATTTAAATCATCACCAAATATTTGAACCTCAAGATTACTTTTTAACGTGAATAATGTAGGAAGTGTAAAAATAATTGATTCCTCAGGAAGGGGAAGAAGAGATGAACGTATTTCATCTATAATTTTATCTTGTATTTGTGCAGTTTTACTACGATCTTTTAATAGAATTGTAAAAGTAGCTTTATTCTCGTTTTTTCCTTTGCTTTCAGTTTTGCTACTTTCTGTACCAACTTGTAATGTAATACGTTCTATATATGGATTCTCTTTTAATTTATTCTCTATTCTAAGCACCTTTTCTAAAGTTTGATTAAGTTGTGTTCCAGCACGGGTTTCATATTGGATATTAAATTCTCCTTGTTTCATTGGTGGGATAAGTTCTTGTCCTATTCGGGGTAAAAGCGTTATGGTATATGTAAAAAGTGCAATGGCTAAAAATATATAAATAGGTGCAAATTTAAGGTTGGAAGAAAGTGAAATTCTGTATAAATGCCTAAAACTTTCAAAAACGATATGAAATAGTTCTAATGGTAAAAAAAGTAAAAGACTAAGTGTCTTTTTAATCAGTAATGCACACAAGGCAAATGATAAAAATATGGGGGAAACTATAATGAAAAATAGGATTAATAAAGGATATACGAAAATATTTATAATGCCCCAAGAAATAAATTTTAACAAGATATTTATAGGGAAAAATATAATTTTAAGGAGATTTAACCATCGAGATGAACGTGGAGAATAACGTAATATTTCAAATAAGGTTTTCCTGCTGTATTGAATATGTCGTTTGAAAGTAAAAACAATTGTAAATATAAAAGAGGCAAACAGGCTTTTATGTTTTATTTGACGGAAAAATAAGAAAATACGGAAAGGGTGTAATAGATGTTGTGTATTGCTTGGTTCTGAAAAGAAATGGGTTTTTGATACTAATAATGGATTTAAAAACAAAGCAGTGAGTAGCGAAGCTAAAAGGGAGAAAGTAACAGTTAGAGCAAGGTCTCCAAAGATTTGTCCTGCAATACCCTCAACAAATGCAACGGGGAAAAATACGGCTATAGTAGTTAATGTAGATGCAACAACAGCGGAACTTACTTCAGATGTTCCACGGATAGCAGAATCAATAATAGAATCTCCTTCTTCTCGACATCTAGCAATACTTTCTAATACGACAATAGAGTTGTCTACTAACATTCCAATTCCTAATGCTAATCCGCCCAACGACATAATATTTAAAGAAATGCCTCGTATGAACATGGGAATAAATACAGTAATTATTGAAATTGGAATAGCGAGTCCAATTGTAAAGGTACTACGTATTTCTCGCAAGAATAAATAAAGTATAAGAAGGGCTAAAAAACCGCCATTAATCGCTGCGGATTGAACTTCTTCTATTGAACTAATAATAAATTGGGACTGGTCGCTTATGATATGAATCTTTGTATCAGGTGGAAGAGAACTAATTAAATTTTTCCTTTTAAATTGTTCTCGTCGAGCATGTGGGTCTTCAATTGTATGTTTTCCTTCTGAATCGTGAGCAACAGGGCTTAATTCAAGAGAAAGTTGCTCATTGATTAATTCAGAAAGACTTTTTTTCCTTTCAATACCTAAGAGGTCTTTTACCAGATTACATACAGTAACAGTGTTAGAATTTCCTTCCTTGTATATCTCCAATTCAATAGCTTCTTCTCCATCAATTCGTATTATTGTATCGCGTTCTTTAGTGCCCCATTTAACTGTAGCAACATCCTTTAAATAAATAGGGGTACTTTTTGGAGAGGTCTGTTGAATATTTGAAGATGTAGCATCGGTATTGAGGGTTAGAGATGAGATTGAAGAAATAGGATTGTTTGATAAAGAAGGTATGTTAAGGGAAGTAGAGATGATTACATTTTTTATGTCTTCTATATCTTGGAATTCTTTTAAAGTTCGGACAATATATTCCGTTTTCCCCTCAGACAATTTGCCTCCAGCCACATTTATATTTTGACTTGCTAAACTTCGGACAATATCATCCAAAGAAAGCCCAAGTGATTTAATCATTTTACTATCGACAAGAATTTGTATTTCTTCTTCTTGTCCCCCTTTTACTACCACCTGAGCAATTCCTGTTTCTGCTTCTAAATCACTTTTTAATTTTCGTTGGACAGATTCGCGAAGTGTAGTTAAATACCGTTCTTTTTCTACTGGTGATATATTTGCAGGGGGTGTTAATCCAATCCGTATTACAGGGTCTAAGTTTGGGTTAAATCTAAGAATAACAGGTTTTTTTGTAACTTCTTTAGGTGGTTCAAAAAGGTCTAAACGGTCTCGTACATCCTGTTGTGCAATATTCATGTCTGTATTCCACATGAATTCTAATGTAATTTCTGAAAGACCTACTGAGGAAACACTACTTATTTCTACCAACCCACTAACGATACTTAACATTTCCTCTAACGGTCTTGTAACTAATTTCTCGACATCTTCAGGGGCTGCACCTTCAAATTCAGTTCTTACAGTTAACGAAGGGTATGAAATATCAGGCATAAGGTTAATTGGGAGTTTTTGATATGAACGCCAACCAAAAACGATAATAGTTGTAAATATCATTATGATGGTAACTGGCCTTCGGATGGGAAAAGATATAAAACTTGAATTTGAATTAACTACTGTGGTTTGTTCGTTCACTATGACTCCCCTTAATTTTTATTGAATCAAGACCAAGAATGTTTTAATATTGATGTTATTATGTTGTAGATGTTTTTTCTTGTTGATTTAGTATTTTTTCTAATGAAGTTACTTCAACAATAGAACCAGGCTTTAAATTTAACTGCCCTAATGTAATAACTAATGTGTGTTCATCTAATCCACTCAAAATTTCAAAGTAAGAACTATCTTCTAAACCTACTTGAATTTCTACTTTCTGAGCAACAAATTGGACACTATCATGTGTTTTGTCTTTGTGATTTATATTTTCTATATTTTCACCACTTTTAGATTGTGCTATAAAAACATATTTTCGTCCATTCTCTTCCAAAACTGCATCTTTTGGTATTACTAATACTTGCTCCCGAGTTTCCATTATAAGTTTTATCCTTGCAAATGCAGAATCTTTGATGCATGTATTATTACGATGTTTCTCATGAAATTGTAATATGGTTTTAATTGTTCCAGTATTTGGGTCTATGGTAGGGTTAATTCGTAAAACGGTAGCAGTAAATTTTTCAGTTGGACAGGAATCGATAATGACATCGGCCTCTTGTCCTTTTGAGACTTTGGAGATTTCTCGCTCTGGTAAGTTGATAGGCAATATAAATGAATCAGGGTCAACAATCGAGAAAACTGGCATTCCAGTACTAACCAGAACACCTTTTTGTATATTTTTACGTGTGATTATACCGTTAATAGGGGCTGTTATTGTTTGGTTTTTCAATTGCAATTGTTGAATCTTAAGAGTGGATTCTGCAGCATCTAATGCAAAACGAGCATTGTCTCTCTCAACTTTGGAACCTATCCCTTCTTTTAAACTATTTTCTGCTATTTCTAATGCCGCTTTGCATTTTTCTATATTTACTTTTGTTTGGAGTATCTGGGTTTCGACTTCTGATGTGTCTAATTTAGCTAAAATTTGACCTTCCTTAACATAATCACCTTCCTCTACAAATAATTCCTCACAAATCCCAACCCCTTTTGAGATAACCTCTACTTTTTTTTCAGCAGAGACTCGGGTAGTTGTTTCAAAATATTTATTGATATTTTGTTTTGTGGGAAACGTAGCCTCTACTGGAAATGCAACAGGTTTACTTACATTTGTTGATAACTCATCGTTTGCATCAACTTTCTTATTAAAATAGCACCCCTGATATGATATAAATTGAAATAAGATAAACCAACTTACTAAAATCGGTACAAGTTTTTTTTCCATACACACCTTAAATAATTGAATTTTACTTTAAGTTTAGAACCTATATATATTGTATCAAAACAAGTATCGTAAAATAACTACCATTTAGACTTTATTTTATTACAAATTGTAACGTTTTTTTTACAAAAATTTTAAATTAAAATGTAAATTAAAATTTGTAAATAATTTCTTGACAATATATAATAAAAATATCATTATTAATAAGTGATATTATTAATAGAAAAATTGTATACTATGGTTGTGATTTTAAAAAACGACAGGAGAGAATTTATATGAATATGTTATGTCGTATGAAATGTGTAAGTAGTCTATTAGTAATAATTTTAATGTTAGTTTTATCAGGATGTCCGAGAAATGAATTAGGAGGGGGGCTTGTAGTCGAACCAACATCTATTGATTTTGGTTCAAAAGAGACAAGTGTAAATTTATATGTATGGAAGACATATACATCGACATCCATTGGCCCAATTATTGTAGAATCTCAAGTTCCCTGGCTTCTGGTTGAAAATTGTACCTCATCTGAAGATGGGTGTTATAGTTCAGGTCCTTACGATAGAAAGAAAATAAAAATCACGGTTGATAGAGAAAAGACGGAGTTAGGTTCTAACGTCGGCAATTTGATAGTTCGTGCTACGAATGCACCTGCAGTTACAGTTCTTGTTACATTACTGGATTTAATAAAAGTAGATTTCGATGCTTCTAATAAATTTGTATCCGTAAATGAATCTATTCGATTTTTTAATCAAAGTTCTGTTCAGTCAGGTAATATTAACAAAGTAACATGGGATTTTGGGGACGGTACGACATCAGAAAGTTATAATCCCACACATTTTTATCAAAAACCAGGTAACTATACAGTTACATTAACAGTAGAAACAGAAAATGGAACAGAGAAACGAGTAAAAGAGAATTTTATTAATGTTGCAAGTGGAAAATTGGAAGTTGATTTTTCCGCAAGTTCACAGATAGTTTTATTAGGCGAAGATGTCCAGTTTATTGACCGAAGTCGTTCTGAAAAGGAAACGATAACAAAGCGGTATTGGGAATTTGGGGATGGTAAAACGAGTACGGATGTTAATCCAAGATATAGATATTCTAAGCCAGGTATTTATACAGTTTCTTTGACAGTATATACAAATAATCAAAGTAGCACATTAGTAAAAGAAGGTTTTATTACAGTTCAGGAAGGTGTGGCTCCTGTAGCCAAATTCTCAGTTAGCAATATAAAGCCGTTTGTTAATGTCCCAGTCCAGTTTACTGATTTATCTGAGCCTGGAACAGCACCTATTACAGAATGGCTTTGGGAGTTTGGTGATGGAAATACCTCAGATGAACAATCGCCTCAATATGCTTTTTCAAGATTAGGAGTTCAGCAAGTAAGACTTACAGTTAAAAACAAGTTTGGGGGTAGTTCGTTTACTTTACCTGTGGAAGTTATTTATATGCCCCCTGTAGCTGATTTTGCTGCAGAGCCATTAGTTTCTTATCAGGGCGAAAATGTACTCTTTGTTGACTTATCAAAGAAAGGAACAGAACGTATTATCAAATGGGTTTGGGATTTTGGAGATGAAACTACAGAGACTATACAATACGAACCTTTTACTCATGAAAATGGTAATACAAACCATGTTTATACAGAATCGGGTGTATATTCAGTTTCTCTAACTGTGTATACAGGGACCTCATCTAATAACGAAAGTAGTGTTACAAAAGAGTCCTATATTACTATACACCAACCACCTGTCCCTAAAATTAGTGTCTCTACAAGAAGTCCACTTATTCAGAAAGAGACGAAATTTTTAAATAGAACTGCTTTAGGTACTGAAACAGATTTGACGTATGAATGGGATTTCGGAGATGGCTCCCCTACAAAAATTACTACAATCAAAGAAGATGTCTCTCATGTTTATAGCGAGCCAGGGGTATATAATGTAGTATTAAAAGTCAAAACAACATTAGATACCTTTGTAAGTGACCCTGTTGAGGTGTATGTCGATGCCCCGCCAATTCCAGATTTTGATTATGAACCCAAGAAAATTACAATCGAAGATTTTGTTCACTTTATCGATATGTCAAATTCAGAAGGGACAAGACCTATTGTAGGATGGGTATGGTCTTTTGGAGATAATTCAGAACCATCTACGATGCAGAATCCGATGCATCATTTTTCAACGCCAGGAAAATATAAGGTAGAACTATATTTACTGTTTGTACACTCTAAGAGTGGCGTTCAGTTAAAAACAGCACCTATATCCAAAACAATTACAGTAGGTACCGCAACACCTCCTGTGGCTAACTTCCGAGTGGAGAGTCCATCAGCCATTGTGAATAGTGAAGTTAAATTTATCGATTTATCCATCGCTGGGACGGTTCCTATTGCGGAATGGGAGTGGGACTTTGGTGACGGTGGGACATCCTCAGAACAGTCACCAATTCATAAATATAGCGAGCCAGGATTATATACAGTTAAATTGAAAGTTCGTACTGCTGGCGGATTGGAGTCCGAAGTCGTAAAAGAGAATTGTGTTATTGTAGGTCCTTATGCAGAACCATTAGATATTTTTGTGAGAGAACGTGACCCTGAATATTCATGGACAGCACCTACAGAGTATCCTGTTAGTTATGAATCTGGTTCTGTTACTATAAGGTTAGCAACGGCATATATAACACGAATGACTTCACAGGCGTGGCGTAGCTCAGATGAGATTTACAGTGGTAGAATTTGGAAACATAATTTGTCAATATTTGTTCCAGAACGATTGAGAACAAGTACTGGATTTCTATTTGTAAGTGGAGGAAGTATTAATAGTTCTCCGCCTAATGAAGATAACAGGCTATTCTTTGGACAGTTGGCAGCGTTAACTGGTTCAGTTATCGTTTATTTAGATAATGTTCCGAATCAGCCAATAGTGTTTATGGATGATTATGATCCAGAACAGAATAAAGTACTGAAATCACGAACAGAAGATGATATTATAGCCTATAGTTATGATAAATTTATGAATGAATATAAAGCAGGAAATTATGATTATCATTGGCCTCTTCTTTTTGCAATGGCAAAATCTGCAGTTCGTGCTATGGATACAACACAGGCAATTCTTGGGAATATAGCACCCGTCCAATTTATTGTTTCAGGTGGTTCTAAACGGGGGTGGACTACATGGTTAACAGGTTTAACAGATTATCGTGTTAAAGCAATTGCACCTTTAGTAATTGATGTTTTAAATATGGATAAGCAGATGGAACATCATAAGAAGGTCTATGGCTATTGGGCTCCGTCCATTTATGCATATGCTCAAATGAAAGTTTTTGATAGGCTTATTTCTAATGGAGAAGGTATACCACCAGAGGCAGAGGCATTATTAAAATTAATTGACCCATATGAATATTTACCACGGACTGAACATATTCCAAAATATATAATAAATTCATCATGTGATGAATTTTTTGTGCCAGATTCAGCTCGGTGGTATTATGACGATTTATTAGGTGAAAAGTATATTAATTACATTCCCAATGTCAATCATAGTTTGGGAGGATACTTAAATCTTAATGCAGAGGCACCACAGTATCTTTTAGCTTGGCTGTTGGTTCAAACCCAAAATATTCAACAGCCTACGTTCACATGGGAACGTGTTAATGAAAATAAACTAAGGGTTAAGGTAGATAGTAATTATATTTCGCAAATAAGAGAGGTTAAATTATGGAAATGTACAAATCCTGGTGCGAGAGATTATAGAAAATATAAAATTGATGATATAAATGTTCAGTATGAGAGCACAACGTTACAGCCTATTTCGCCTGGGGAATATGAGGCAAATGTCTTTACACCTACCTCAGGATGGACTGCCTTCTTTATTCAACTCATTTTTAATAACCCAGCTAAATTCCAGATGGCTATACCAGGATTGAATGTCCCACCCCTTGTATATACAACACCGATATTTATAACACCTGATGATTACCCAGAATTTCCATCAGAAATAAGAAGAGATCCAACAACATATCCTTATCCTTATTTAATTTTAAGAGGTTCGCCTTATGAAATGGGTAAGGATTATGGGCGTTTAATGAGAACCGAAATAATAAATCATGTTAATTATGTGTTGAATAATTTGTCTCAATTTGGTGTAAATTCAACGATTCTTAATAATGTATGGAATACTCAGAAAAATACCATTGATGAACGAATTAGAGAAGAATTACAAGGAATATCGGAAGGAGCTGGCATTTCATACGACAGTTTAGGAAAACTACAATTGGTAGAATTGCTAAGCCTATATGGTAGTACAAGAGCATCAGGCTCTCTTTTATGGTCATTAGCAACTAATATGCCTCAATTTTTTGATATGACCCCAACAATTCAAACATATTCCTTAAATAGACAAATAGTCAGTGGAGGACAGCAAGATTATCCAGTCGTTGTATTTTATATTCCTGACCAAGGTTTTCCACATGCCCTATTTACTTTTGCAGGAATGGTTGTCAGTAGGGCAGGTGTAAATGCCGCAGGTATATGTTACGGAGATATACCGATTTCTGGAGAAACAGTAAATGCTCAAGAGAATGCCTTATCTGCATTTCGTAGTGTCCTGTATGATTTAAACAGGTTAGATACAACAATTGATTGGATTAATACCTCCTCACAAGGTCGAAAACATACATATCTTCTTGGTGATGGTAGATACGAACAAAGAGGAGCAAAATTACTAATTGATGGAAATTTAAGAACACTCGTAAGAGATTATGATACAAAGGATAATTACTATCCGTTTGTATTATCAAATGTAGTTTACGAAGGAGATACAGATAAAAGAGATATCTATAATTATATTAATAATAACTATGGACTGTTTGTTGAAAATGGTTTATATATTTTAACTCAAAAAGGTGCTATTTCAGGTTCTAACCTGATGAACTTAATTATTGATGCGACTGCATTTAAAGGTTATGTTGCCTTTGCCAATGGGACTCGGGATGCCTCAACTCAAGCATATATGGTAGTAGATTTCCAATCTATATTGCCTTAGTCTAAGATAATCAATATTAGGGTTTTGTAAGTAAAATAATGAACAGTATATTTATTTGTGGAGGATAAGGGTCGTTTATTGATGACAGAATTGATGGACAAAATATTGAGAGGTAACGATGAGATTAACTTATTAACCTCTCTTAAAGGTAATATTTTGGTAGTTACTATGGAAGTCCCATGGCAAGTTTTGCAAAAACAAATAAATTGGTCTCCATCTCAAATAATTTGGGCTCATGAGATGGATTTGCCAGTGATAGAAAAGTTAGAACAGGAACTTCCTCTATTTGATTGGGTTGTCGGGATTGGGGGTGGTGTAAGTTGTGACCTTGCTAAATATATAGCATGGAAAAAGAGTATTCCATTAATATTGGTACCAACAATTGTCTCTGTTGATGCTCCTTTTACACCCTCTATTGCTGTTCGTGAAAATAATGTTGTGAGATATATCGGAAATGTTGTACCAGATAAGATTATTATTGATTATAATTTAGTAAAAAGTGCCCCAGATAACTTAAATAGAGCAGGTGTGGCAGATATTTTGAGTATTCATACAGCACTTTGCGATTGGGAATATGCTCGAAAATACAACAATGAACGATATGATGAACATATTGCACAGGAAGCAGAGAGATGTCTCTATGATGTCGATAGGAATGCCGAAGAAATTTATAAAGTAAGTCCCAAAGGGATTGATACAATAGTTGATTTATACTGTAAAGAAGTGGAACTCTGCAATACTTTTGGAAATGCAAGACCTGAAGAAGGTTCGGAGCATATCGTTGCATATCATGTAGAATATTTAACTAAAAGGCAGTTCTTACATGGTGATTTGGTGGGATTGGGTATCTTTTGTATGAGTAGATTGCAAGAAAATAAAGTTGAATGGATTACAAAATTGTTAGAAAGATGTGGTGTAAAATATCGAGTTGAGGGTTTATCAAAGGATGAAATATCACAATCATTACTAAGATTAAAAGAATTTAAGGATAAGACTGGATTATTCTTTAGTGTTATTGATGTAAAAGAAATTAACAATGAATTTGTAAATAATGTATTATATAAAATGAACTTAACATAAAAGAAGGAAAGGAATATGGAAAAGATGATGTGGGTTATCACAATTTTATCGTTTTTACTAATTGGAATGTCAATAGGAACCTGGGCAGATACAGTAGCCTTTTCAGAAGCAAAGCCTATCTGGCTAAAAAATCGAGCAAAGGAAATGAATGATTTTGCAGGATTTAGAGCGATATTCAATGTTGACGATGTAGAAAATGTGTTTTTACGTTGTGCTGGACATGATTTTTATAGGGTTCATGTCAATGGCAAATTTGTATTATATGGTCCCGCAAGAGGTCCACATGGCTTCCATCGTATGGATGAAATCAACATTTCTAAATATTTACAAAAAGGCGAAAATATTATAGCCATAGAGGTGATTGTCTACAATGTAAATGGATATGGTATTACAAACCAGCCAGGTTTTATCCAAGCAGAAGTTGTCCAGGGTAAAAAGGTATTATGTGCTACTGGTTCTGATAAGAATCCTTTTATGGGATTTGATTTAAATTATAAATTCAAAAAAGTAGAACGCTATAGTTTTCAAAGAGGATTTACTGAGGCTTATCATTTTACCCCACAATCGTTGATCTGGATAATGAAAAAAGAAAATGCTCCAACACCTTATGAGGTGGAGATTCAGGAAGATAAAGCACTTATTCCACGAAGAGTTCCTATGCCAAACTTCGAAATAATACCACCCGAAAAGATAATTATTGAAGGTAAAGTAAATTTGCAAAAACCTATAGAGAAACCATGGATTAATAGGAGTGTTGAACCCAGAGCGGATTTCCTTGGCTATCCATTTGACCAGCTTGAATATTCACCTCCAAAAGATTTCCAACAAATGACCATTGAAAAGGGAGAACAGAAAGAACAGACAGCCAACTTCCCTCTTCTTATCAATGCATCAACTTATAATATATTTGATTTTGGAAGAAGTATGACAGGTTTTGTCTGTCTAAAAATTAAAGTAGATGAACCTACGAAAGTATTTATCACTTTTGATGAAATGTTAAGAAATGAAACAGTAGATTGGAAACGATTAGGTTGTCATAATGTTATTGCATTGCATTTGTCCGAAAAGGGTGAATACAACTTTGAATCTATCGAACCATACACTTTTAGATATATGCAAGTTTCCAATACAAACACATCAAGTACAATTGTATCAACAGGTATAAGACTTTATGAAAATCCAGAAGCCCAGAAAGCAAAGTTTGTATGTTCAGATGACAGATTAAACCGAATTTTTGAAGCAGGTAGAGCCACCTTTGCTCAAAATGCTGTAGATATTTTTATGGATTGTCCTCATAGAGAACGTGCAGGTTGGTTGTGTGACTCATTCTTTACATCGCGGGCAGGTCTTGTTTTGACTGGCAATACATCCGTAGAAAAGAATTTTTTTGAAAACTTTATGCTTCCTCCCAAATTCGAGTTTTTGCCAGATGGAATGTTACCTATGTGCTATCCTTCAGACCATAATAATGGGCAATTTATCCCTAATTGGGCTATGTGGTTTGTTATTCAACTCGGAGAATATGCAAAAAGAAGTAATGATTGGGACCTGGTAAATGCTCTTAAACCTAAAGTGTTAGCATTAGTTAAATTTTTTGACGCCTACAAAAATTCAGATGGACTATTAGAAAAATTGCCCAGTTGGGTTTTCGTTGAGTGGTCAAAAGCTAATGATTTCGTTCAGGATGTGAACTATCCATCCAATATGTTATTTGCAGGTGTTTTAGACACTGTAGCGGAATTATATAATTTACCAGAGTATAAGCAAGAGGCAGAAAAAATTAGAGAAACTGTTCGCAAGCAGTCTTTTGATGGGACCTTCTTTGTAGACAATGCTGTTCGTAAAGATGGAAAATTAGAAGTTACGAAAAACCGTACCGAAGTGTGTCAATATTTTGCTTTCTTTTTCAAAGTTGCTACAAGAGAAACACATCCAGATTTGTGGAATATAATACGAAATGATTTTGGACCTCATAGAAAGGAAAAAGACAAAAATAAATATCCAGAAATTTATCTGGCAAATTCATTTATTGGCAATGTCCTCCGTGCAGAATTATTGACAATGAGTGGAGAAGGAGATAAAGTCCTCGATGAATCTGTAGGCTATCTTGATTATATGGCTCAAAGAACAGGAACCTTATGGGAGAATGTAGACGATGGGGCAAGTCTAAATCATGGCTTTGCTTCACATGTGGTTTATATTTATGATAGGGTTGCATTAGGTATTAGTGAATTTGACCCTGTGAATAAGAGAATTAAAGTTGTATTTCGTCCATTATCCTTAAAATACTGTGAGGGAGAAATCCCTGTCGGTGATAATCAAAGTATAAAAATGAGATGGGAACAAGACGATAACGCCATAAAATACAGATTAAGTGTTCCCCAAGGCTTTACTGTTGAGGTCGAAAATCTTACATCTAAAAACCTGGTTAAGGAATCTTCATAAGTAGTTTAAAACAACACTAATTTAACCAATAAAATATTGAAAATCCCTTTCAACAAGGGGTTCGATTTCTTTTCTGTAAATTATAGAATCCTTAACTTCATTTTTATGTTCTTCCCAGAAGGTTTTCCACTCTTCAATAGAATTGAGTTTTTTACCATTTAATTCTATTTTCCATAAATTATTTAGGGTTTCTTTGCTTGAATTTACAATTCTCGGTTCAGGATGATTAAGATTTTCTATTAAAACTGGGGTTACAGACTTTAATCCAATATGAGCAATTGCATAATTTGTTGTTATACAGACATTGATGTCAGGGTCTACAAGACCACGAATAATTAGATTGTAACTTTCCATATCTTTAGCAATTGATAAAAGTTCTATAGATTTTTCTCGAACAGTTGGGGCAGAATCAAAAATTTTTTCCCTTAAAATTTTTATTGTTTTGTCTTTATTTATCTTAAACAAAATTTCTAAGATATGTGGTGTTGTTGTAGGGGAATAGGAGGGAAGGTAGTATTCCAAATAAGGGAAAATGTCCATAGTTTTTTGAAGTTCTAACAATCCATTTTTAGCAGTAACACGGTCAATTTCTTCTCCCCATTGTATTCTACTAATTAGTGCCTCAACCTGTGCTCGTTGGTCTTTATTTAATCCCGTTTTTTCGGTAAGTAATTTGTCTTTTTGTTCCCATTCCTTTTTTGCTTCATCTAAATTTATTTCACCTGTTTTATCGTTTTTTTGTATGTTAGCGATTTCGTCCTTTGTATATTTAAATATTTTCTCTCCTACCTGTATTGTATAAATTCCATCAGATGATTCATCAACGATTTTCCCATCAAAAGTGATACCGTTTTTTAAGGTGAAGGTGTCTGAAAATGTAACAATACAGATAAAAGAAAAAAATACATGCAAAAAAGCAAAAAAGAAACTTTTACCCATTTTAATCCTCCTATAGAGATATTAATTAAAAAATTATTGGAAGTAAAATGCGATTTTTCGATAACTAACAACATTGGGGTCTGTAATTTCAAGGAATCTCCGTACACGTGGGTCATAATACATCGTTAAACCAATACCAACGCCATTATCGGCTGGAACAAATACTCCTAAATCTGCTGAGACTATACCGCCACGGACAATCATTTTTCCGTATGTGTTGGAGTTGTGTCTTGCTTTACTTCTCACAATACACCAGATAGAATTGTTACTATATAGAAGTCCATCGAATTGGAATGGACGTCCTGAATTCGGACGGCTTAATTCATCATTAAACCAAATGTGACGCAAAGTATCTTCACTAATCCAATTCATGTCTGGACTACAATAATGATAAGTAGCACGAGTTAAAATATCAAGGGGTAAACCTTTTTCTATAAGATAATCTCGTAGCAATTTTACTCCCGATTCATTATACTTTACAGCATGTTCATCAGTCGCATCATAGATATAAATTTTATCCGGTTGACTTGCTCTTAATCCATAAAATCGAGGGGTATAATTGGGATCTGCTAATGCTTTTTGTAATTCCATTCGGTTAAATAATTTTAATTCTGATGTTGTAAAGCTGAATTGTTGCCCTTTTCTCCCGGCAACAATTTGCCCTGCATCTACAGAATCAGGGTCAAAATATCCCCAACGCAGAGTTTCTGTTACTTTATTAATTGTTACATTATTTGTTCTGTGGGCATTTCTTGTATCAATACTGTATTGGCTCCACTGAGGAAATTTTTCCGTATTTCTTGCACTATGATTAACTCCACGAACAGTTAAATAATCACCAAGCATGATACTTCCCCCAGCAACAAGAGCAAATGCATTAGTTGTTCCATCTTCAGCTTGTCCAAATTCACCAGGAGCATCTGCATAAGTTACATCTCCAACTACATAAACATTGCCTCGTACTAATAATTGTCCTTCCCCTTTAATCTTGCCAGCAATAATTAAGTCTCCGTTTACCGCAACAGTCCTTTCTATCTGTATGGGATCTTGTTCTGTACCAATAAGTATAAGATTACCATCGTAAGTTCCTGTAGTTGCAAGACTGTTAATAGCAGAATTCGAAGCAGTAGGTAATGGATTATTTATGTCTGCAGGTACATATACAGAACCACGAGGAATACCATATGCAACGCCGGAAGTTATCTGTCCCGGTGGGGGGGCTTCTCCTTCTATTATTGTATTATCAAAATTGACTCTTCCATTTGCAGTATTAAAAACCATTTGAAATTCTTCATCATCAACTATACGATTGTTATTATCATCAGGAAATGGAGCCGGAAAATTATTAGGTACAATACCATCTGTTTGAGCTTGATCGTTTGTAGGATAATCCATGTACAAATTTGCAAATTGAACGAGATCTCCATTAGGAGTTGTCCCTGCATTTTGTAAATTTGCAGTTATCATATTGCCTGAAGAATCTTGAATAATTTTCCCATTGTCGTTGCTAATACGGTATGATTTCAAAGTGGAACTTTGAAGATCCGAAGCAGAAAACTGTGTTCCATCAGGTTTATAAACCCTACCTCTTGTATACAGTGTTCCTGCAACACGGCTATCTGCTTCTGTTGGTCTTACTAACATGGATTCCAGAGAGGCAACCTTAATACGGTCGAATGTATTATAATTGGCAGGGTCAGAATTTCTGTATAAATCTAAAGATTGGAATTCTGCATGACATAGAATACAGCTTATATTATTTGCGAGAACAGCAAATTCTGTGTGAGGACTTGCTTTTCCTCCAATGCTAACGACCTGTACAGCTGTCTTGGCAATGCCATTCCGTGTTGCGGTGGATGTTATTGTCAGAAATGAACGAGACAATTCATCGTATCTCGCAATATGAACACTTTCAATTTGCGATATTTCTCGATTGTTGTTAGGATCTCTTAAAATGATAGGTTGATTAAACAAAGCCCAACCCCGCCGGTCATATCCAGCAGGATAAGTTTCAAATATTCCATTTCCATTTCCTGTCTCATCAACATCTTTAGTTCCATTAAAATTCAGATCTTCATTTATAGGGATTCCTAAATTGTTATCAAGATAGTAGCGGTAGGAAGCCCAATTTCTTGTAGTGTTTCCGCTTGTTTCTAAGTAATCATTCCAAAGTCTCTTAAATGCCAGATCTATACCTGCTTGGGTTGCTTCTCTTAAAATAATATCATCTGCAGAAAAATCGGTTTCTCTTTTATTGTTTACTATCGTCGCTGTTATAACTCCTATAGCGCCCAAGATAATGATAACAGAGATCGTAGCAAAAATTAAGGCAATACCTGATTCTTTTTTTCTTATAAAACGCATACTCTATCTCCTAATTTTCTAATTTAACTATCCCACTGAGTTCAGCACGAATTAAAGGTCCTTCTCCCGGACCCATTCGTTTGGTTCCTTCCAAGTAAATATATAACAAAGTAGGAGTATTTTCCTTATCACTTCTATCAGGTAATAATTGAAATTCTACATTACTAATACAATTTGCACTTCCTATCACGCGTCTATTATCTCCCTGAATCATCACTAATCTTCTTGTTAATGCGCCATCTCCGTTTGTATCTTCACCTACGTCTAAAATGGCATTAGGAGGAACTCCTTCAGATGAACGGTCCTCATTTTCATATTGCACAAGAATCGGCTGAGATGATTGGACAAATTCAGGTGTGTTAACGGGTACAGGAACAAAAAAACGCAAACTTTGTCCATTATTTTGAAGTTGAATTGCTTCTGCTCCAGGGGGTGCTACTGGTGGGGTAACATTTGTGGTGACTTCTGTATATGCTTGTTTTACTAATTCTGAGAGTTCATTAAAAGTATTTCGCAAATCGGAATCGATTTCATTTTGGACATATGAAAGTGATGCTGATTTTACAGATGATCGTAGTGCCAGAAAACTCAGAAGAGAAATTGTAGCTATTAATGTAGCAGATATAGTTACTTCTATTAAGGTAAATCCTAAAGCTCTTATACTCATATATACATCCTTACCAAATTATATAGAAGTTAATATTGTAGCTACTGTATCTCTTATAGTATGTCCACGAGTGGATGTCCATGTGGCTGTTACAAAAACTTGAACAGGATTATTTGTTCCACCAGCAGGTTCTCCATTCATATTCCTAAGGACAACACTTATTTGTAAATCAGGTATGGGTATCGGATGTTCTTCAAGGGTTGTTATTGATAACCAATCATTGGATGTCTTCTCATTTATCCATTCATAAAAACCTTCCCAATTAAAACTTTCATTACTTACTACAAAGTCCTTCCTTTTTTCACGAATGGCTTCAATTACTGCACGACAAGTATGTAATGCCTGTATCCGTTCTCTTTGAATTTGTAAATTATTGTGGGAAGAAACTAATATAACTGAAGTTACTCCTACCACAAAAGAAAATATAGCTACTGAAATCATAATTTCTATTAATGTTAAGCCATTATTTTTCTTTTTGTTCATATTTTCTATTCCTATATTATTTATACCACTATATATTATAACATAAAAATATATAAAATATTTCAAAATAAGCGAAAAATTTCACATTATATATGGAAAATTACTCATCTGCAAGAAGAATTTAAATATGTTTTTTCTCTAATTAATTATTTTGATGTAATTTGTATGAATTATTTTAAATTCTGTGCTCCGTCTGAAGGCGGGGAAATAATATAAGAGCCATTTCTTCCAGTAAGAGAATTATATTTTTCAATCAGGATATTAACAAAATTGTTAGCATGTTTTGTTTCTACTAAGTTGATTGTACATCCACCAAAACCAGCCCCTGTCATTCTTGCCCCAATGCATCCTTGTATATTTCGAGCTATATCGGTGATTATTTCTAATTCGTAATTAGTAACTTCATAATCTTTTTGTAGACTATAATCTGATTCATTTAATAAAACACCAACCTTTGATACATCGCCATTTTTTAATGCTTGGATACAGTCTAAAACGCGTTTATTTTCTGTTAAAACGTGACGAGCGCGTTTGTATGCAATGGGATTTATTTTATCTTTTATATTATTCAATTCCTCAATAGTATAATCGCGAAGGTGGGTGGCATTTTTCTTATAGAATTCGTTTAGAGTTGTTAATGCATCTTGACATTCTGCTACGCGTTCGTTGTATTTTGAGCTTGTAAGACCTCTTGGGCAATTTGTGTTTGCTATAACAAAAGTATGTTCAGGCAAATCAATGGGAATTAGTTCATATGTTAGAGTTCGACAATCTAAGAATAAAGCATGCCCTCTCTTCCCACATCTTGATATAAATTGGTCCATAATTCCTGATTTTAAGCCTAAAAATTCATTTTCTACCCGTTGTCCTAATTTTGCAGATTCAGTGTCATCTAAAGAAAAATTGTTTAATACCTCAAAAAATTTTAGTATTGCCATTTCTAATGCTGCCGAGCTACTTAGTCCGCACGCTATCGGAACATCTCCATAGATGATTCCATTTGCACCTGACACATGGTATCCCATTTTGATTAGTTCATGAATGACACCCATAATATAATCCATCCATGGCTCAAGTGGGTTCCTTGACGGATAATTTATATCTGCAATTCCCTGACGATTTGTATTAATTGCATAGAAATTGATTAATGTATCATTTCTTTTTTTACCTGCGATATAAATGCCTTGTTCTAATGCCATTGGGAGCACATATCCATGGTTATAATCAGTATGTTCACCTATAATATTGACCCTTCCAGGAGCTTTCACGATAACATCTGGAGTATAACCGAAACAGGTTTTAAATTGTTCTTCTAATTCGTTAATGATTTGTTCCATAAATTAAGCACTCCTTCTTTGAGAAAAGTGAGGACATAAAACTTTGATTTATGCAATTACTTGTTCAGTTATGGGGTCAAAAAAGTGAGTATTGTTGATATCTAATTTTAGGGTTATGGGTTTCCCAGTAGGTGGTTCAGAAGTCGCTTTTACCCGAGCTGTAAGTGTGACTTTACCAGTACTTATATATAAGTTCATCTCAGAACCCATAGGTTCAACTACATCAACAATTGCGTGTATAAATGTGCCATGTTCTATTGACTGGTCTTGTTGTATTGATATATCTTCAGGACGGATACCCATAGTTATATTTTTGTTTATATATGCTTTAAGGGATGGTTGTTTGTGTTCAACAATTTTGATTTCAATTTTTTCTTCATGATTGACAAAATATATCTGATTATTTTTTTCATATATAACGCCGTCTATCATATTCATCGGGGGACTACCAATAAATCCAGCTACGAATTTGTTAATAGGTTTATGATATAAATCTAATGGTGTTCCTATCTGTTGAACTAAACCATTATTCATTACAACAATGCGGTCGCCCATCGTCATAGCTTCGATTTGGTCATGTGTAACATAAATTATGGTAGCCTGTAATTGCCGATGTAGTTTGGAAATTTCAGCTCTCATCTGAACCCTCATCTTTGCATCTAAATTTGATAAGGGCTCATCAAAGAGAAACACTTTAGGGTTTCTGACAATGGCTCTACCTACGGCAACTCTTTGCCTTTGTCCCCCTGAAAGCACACGAGGTTTCGCTTCTAAATAATTTGTTAACCCTAATATTTCTGCCGCTTCTCGGACACGTCTATCAATTTCTTGTTTTGGAACACCACGCAACATTAGTCCAAAAGCCATATTTTTATATACACTCATGTGTGGATATAAAGCATAGTTTTGAAACACCATTGCTATATCACGGTCTTTAGGGTGTACATCATTTACAAGTTTACCATCAATATAAATCTCACCAGAACTTATTTCTTCTAACCCCGCTACCATCCGTAAAGTAGTTGTTTTACCACAACCCGAAGGACCAACTAATACAACAAATTCCTTATCGTTTATAGTTAAGGTTACATCTTTAACAGCAATAACTCCATTAGGATAGATTTTTGTTAATCCTTTTAATTCAACTTTTGCCATTTAATAATTCCCTATTTTAACGAATACAATTAGTTTTATCTTAATTATATTTTATTTTGTTTTATCTCATTAATTAAACTTTGTCTAAAATCCGTTGGTATGTCATTATTCTCGATTATGTAAAACGTTAGAACTGGTTCCAATAGGTATAGTGGATTATCGATAGTTAGGTTTGTTGAATTATTAAATTGAAAACTGTTCGTTTTATTTACAATATATTGTTCAGGTTCGAGATTCTGAGTAATATTGATAACTGCTTTATTTACTGTAACAGAAAGAACATTATGAAATAGATATAGATTCTTTTCATTTATTTTTGTTTTGATAAGATTATACACATTTCCTATATTTGTTCCCTTTTCTGGAAGGTAATATAAGTTAAACGCCAAATCATTAAAGTAAAAATTGTATTTTATTTTAAATGGATAAGAAATATAGGGTTTTATTTGTATATGGTTTATTTGAATTGCAAATTCTTCTGGATAAGGTGGAAGGTTTGCTAACGTCAAACCGTTAATATTCAGCGATAAATCCCAAAAGTTAATAAAAACATTTTTAAAATGAATACCTTTATATACATCATGAATCATCTTATTTATACATATTTTTAATAAATAATTACGTGAATGGGGGAGAGTGATTACTATTAGACAAAAGATAATTACAAGAACACAAAATAACTTTAACAAGAAAGTAGATAATAATTTAAATGTTAGTTTATCTTTGTAAGTTTGTTTTAATGTCTTTTTTTTCGATTTATTACTACTGGATTTTGACAAAGTATATACCCAGATTTTTATTTAGAAGTTATTTATTTTTATTTATAACAGAAGGCTTTTTTGTTGGTTTATTGCCTGTGGAAACATCAACATGGGTTGATTCTTGCATTTGCTGGGGTAGATTAGTTTTTCCCTGAAAATCAAGAGAACTTTTTCCTTCATTACCTCCTTTACCGTACTGTATAAGTGTCATTTCACCATCATTAGTCGTTAGTTTTACAATCCCAAGTGGTTTAACGTCATCATTTAGCCAAATATCTTTTATTTGCCCGTTATTCTCTATTTTGTAATGTTTCGATTTAATTTTTCCATTTTTATAAGTAACTTCTTCTTCATTTATAAACTTCTTTTTTTGAGACAAGTTATTATCCTTACTGCTATCAGAAATAGTAGTTACATCTATATTTTTTGGCGGTTCTGCCCCCTCACGAACAATAATTTTGTGAATTGTTTCCTTTCCTTTAGAATCGTAGGAAATAAGGAACCGATACACAGAAGGGAACCCTTCCAAAGGTATAATCTCAGACTCTAACCAGAGTGCATTTGTATCTTTATCTACAACCTCCGTTCCTGTAATAGCTTGCCTTAATAAGACATGGGTATTTGATATTTTGTCTAATATTTCATATATAGCCCAGACACCAGGCTCAGAAGAAATTATTTTTCCACTTAATAATCCTTCTAAAAAATCCTGAGAATGAATATTGAAGGTTAGAAAAAACGAGGATAACGACAATGAGATTATCAGAGGGAATAAAAAGAATATATTTTTTGTGAATTTAATAGGTAAATAGACATTCTTAATATATTTCTTTTTTGTATACATAAATTAATTTATCGTTCTATACCAGTAATTTTTGGATTTCATCTTCTTTGTCATCTGGTAGTGAAATAATCTCATTAAGTATATGAGCCACTTGTGTTGAGTCCGTTTTTATCAATGTATAAAGTAAATGTAATATTAATTGCTGGACAATTTTAGGAGCTTCATTAAGTTCTCTAACCATTTGAAACAAGTGAGTCGCATATATATCAAAAATCTTTATTTGGATACTATTTTTAGGGTCTGAAAGTTCGTCTGAGTTAATAGGATAAATCCCCTCATCCTTCCATTCTTGAATTAATAACTGCGTTTTTTCAGCTTCCCGTAAAATAAAGTGTTCCCGTAATTTCTTTTTGCAAAACTGTGTTAAGAACCGTACATCTTCACACAATTCATCTGCTTGAAGTAACCCCTGTTTATCTAATTCTTGTATGTAAGATGACTTAAAATATGCAGTATAACTAAAACCACGAAAATGTAATCGTGGGAATGGAACATATCGTGTAAATCCATTCTGGTCACAGAAAAGCACCCCTTTCCTTCCAGAACCTATCCATTCGACAACAGTTAATTTTGCATCAATAGTTTTTCCACTTGGGACGACAATTTCATTAAAATTATATTCATGTTGATATATTTGGGCATTTTCAGGGTCTATAGTTACATTGTCGTAGATAATTTTAACACTCGGATATTGCATTAGATAAGGGGCAAAAATATCTGTAATTTCTTCTAACGCAGTTACCCCCCTAATTAAAGAAATATTATTGTTAAGAAGTGAGATACGTACATGCATTCCCGTTTTAGATTCCGCTTCTCTAATGGGTTCAGGCTCAGAAATTTCAAATATAGAAAGATTTTCAGAATTTCCAACGATTTGGTAATGGTAGAATGTCCCCTTCTCAGAATAGATACTTCTCCATAAAACCCTATTCCCTAATGAGAATGCACGAAAACGCCCTTTGCCATATTTACCATGAAGAATACGTTTTTCATTTTGTGTAACATATTCTTCTCTTTTCCACGAACCGCCAAGATTGCCAAATGCTATGATTGCATCCTTAAATTTTAAGCCATGACCATCGTCAATGATGTCAATATAATCAAGCCCACCTAATTCATTTTCAACAAATCGCACCTCGACATGTTGAGCCTCTGCATCCAACGCATTCCAGATAAGTTCAACTATTGCGTTTAATGGTTTTGTTTTACCTATTGTTTCCAGATGGTCATCTTTAACTTGAATATGTATTGTTCGCACGTTTTCGCCTTAATATTTTATTGTTATTAATTGTCTATAATAGACTATTGTAATAAAAGATAATTATATAAATAAATTATTGTTTATGACATTTTTCTATGGTCAATAACACGACATGCTTTTCCTGTAGAACGTTCCAGACTATTGGGTGCCAGAAGTTCTACATTAATGTGAATCCCTGTTATATCATGTATTTTTCTTAGTACTTTGTCTCTTAAGGCTTGCATCTCGCTCATTTTATCCGAAATAAATCCTGGCTGTACCTCTACTTTAACAGATATTTCATCTAAAATATGTGGTCTGGATACTTCAATGAGATAATGAGGAGCAATACCTGGAACTTGTAGTATCGCCTCTTCAATTTGAGATGGGAATACATTAACGCCACGTATAATTAACATATCATCAGACCTACCCTTTACTCTGGACATTCGTTTTGTAGTTCTACCACAAGGGCATGGGCTACTATCAAGTTGGGCTAAGTCTCTTGTCCGATATCGAATAATAGGAAAAGCCTCTTTAGTTAAACTTGTAAAGACTAATTCACCATATTCACCATATTTAACAGGCTCTAATGTGGTCGGATTTAAACACTCAACGATAAAGTGGTCCTCTTGGATATGCATGCCATTTTGGAGATAACATTCACCACTAACCCCAGGTCCTATAACCTCGCTTAAACCATAATTGTTAAAAGCCATAATCCCAAGTTGTTCTTCAATTTCCTTCCGCATATCATCTGTCCACATTTCTCCGCCAAAATGTCCATATTTAAGCGATAAATCAGATGGATTTAATCCCGCCTCTTGTGCCGACTCGGCTATATTTAAGGCATAACTGGGAGTACATATAAGGACATCAGGTTTCAAGTCTTGAATAAGTAAAATTTGTCGGGCTGTATTTCCTGAGGCAGCAGGGATAATAGTTGCTCCTACCTTTTCAACACCGTAGTGGAGACCGAATCCGCCTGTGAACAAGCCATATCCGAAAGAAATCTGAACAAAATGCTCTTTACGTAGTCCACCTGCTACTAAAAAACGTGCACATAAATTTGCCCATGTTTCAATGTCATTTCGTGTATATGCTACAAGAGTAGGTTTTCCTGTTGTCCCTGATGAGCCATGTATTCGTGCTAATTCACTATGCGGTACCGCCACTAAACCTAAAGGATAATTCTGACGCAAATCTTCTTTTACTGTAAATGGTAATCGTTTTAAATCATCAAGAGAGGAAATATCCTCAGGTCTTACATGAGCTTTATCGAAAGCATCTTTATAAAAAGGCACAGTATTATATATTCGTGTTACTACATCTTGAAGCCGTTTTAGTTGGAGAATTTCTCTATCTTTTGGCTCCATACATTCTGCTGAGTCCCAAATAATATTTTCGAAATGGGTATGTTTCACTTAAAACCCTTTCTACTTATTAATTATTATTGATTTGCTTTTTCGTATAATTGGACACTATCCAACACATTAATTCCTTTTTTCTGGAGAACTTCTATTGCTAAATCTGGCTTATCAAATCTAAAAACAATTACCGCTTTATCACCACTACGAAATGTAAATGCATACATATACTCAATATTTAATCCAGACTCCTCTATAACATCTAAAATTTTTGCAAGTCCACCTGGTTTGTCTTCAACTTCAGTTGCTACAACTTCTGTGATGTTTACGATAAAGCCTTCCTGTTCTAATACTTCTTTAGCTTTTTCCCATTCTTTAATAATGAGTCGAAGTATCCCAAATTGCTGAGTATCTGCTAATGAGAGTGTTAATATATTAATATTGTGCTTTGCTAATACACGACACGGTTCGCTAACCCTTCCAGGTTTGTTCTCTAAAAACATTGAAATTTGATGTATCTTCATAATATGACCCTCGTATTGGTTTAGTGGTTATTTTATTATGATAATAAAATTATATTTGTCGCAAATCTAAGACACGTTTAGCTTTCCCTTCACTTCTTGGGATAGAGTGTGGTTCAACAAGACGAACATTAGCACGTATATTTATAACACGCTCGATAGATTGAACAAATCGTTCCTGAAGTTTCTCTAACTCACTAATTCGGTCACTAAACATTTCTTTTGTCACCTCGATTAAAATCTCCATTTGGTCTAAACCATGTTCTCGGGTGAGTTTAATTTGATAATGTGGAGTAGAACCCTCTACAGCAAGTAATGCTGTTTCTATCTGGCTTGGGAATACATTCACTCCACGAATAATAAACATATCATCACTTCTACGGGATATTTTTTTAATCTTCCTAATAGTTCTCCCACAGGCACATGGTTCTGTATAAAAAGCAGTTATATCTCGTGTACGATAACGGAGCATTGGCATTGCTTTCTTACTTAATGTCGTTAAAACTAATTCACCTTCTTCTCCTTCAGGCAGAGGTTCTAACGTTTCTGGGTTAATAATTTCGGGATAAAAATGGTCTTCCAAAATGTGGAGTCCGTCTTGACATACACATTCAATACCAACCCCAGGACCTATAATTTCAGATAATCCGTATATATCATAAGCCTTAATGTTAGCTTCTCTCTCAATATAATCCCGCATAGCATTGCTCCATGGTTCAGCCCCAAATATGCCTATCTTCAAAGGTGATGACTTTAAATCAATGCCTAACTCGCCAGCTCGTTCGATGATGTGAACAAAGTAACTGGGTGTACAGCAAATCACTGTAACATTAAAATCTTTTAATATCATGATTTGGCGGTCAGTATTACCACCAGATATAGGTATAACAGTTGCTCCTAATGACTCCGCTCCATAATGAAACCCTAATCCACCTGTAAATAAACCATAACCGTATGCATTTTGGACAATGTCGCCACGGTCAACACCACAAGCGGCTAAACATCGCACCATAGCATTACACCAAACATCAATATCTTCCTTTGTGTATGCAACAACAATAGGTTTACCTGTCGTGCCACTTGATGCATGCAAACGAACAATTTCATTCATTGGACTTGCAAACAAACCAAATGGATAGGTGTCTCTCAGGTCTGTTTTGACTGTAAATGGGAGTAATTTAATATCTGCCAATGAGTAAATATGGTCAGGGTTGATTTTCTTTTCATCCATCCTCTGTCTGTATAATGGAACTTGTTCATACGCCCGACGCACCATTGCTTTTAAGCGGTGCAACTGAATTTTTTCTAAGTGTTTTTTTTGAAGGTAATCAACAGAACTTAAAAGGTTAAACTTACTTCCAGCGTCATGCCAAAATGAACTCATACTTCTGCCCTCGCTATTATTTATGATATAGAATTACAACTGTTATTTTGAAAATGTGGCAATAGTATAATGATAAATTAAATTCTTGTGCAAAATAACATAATTGGAGAAAAATATTTATGAAAAAGAATCATTACAAGATACATTATTTATTATTTATCACGCTGAGCATTATTTTATTAAGCAATTATAACTATGCAGAAGGTAGTCGCAAGACCGTAGCCTCTCTCTCTACAGACTTATATGAAGTCCATTTACATAAAAATGGAACTGTTAGAATTCTTTTTGCAAATGGGACTGAAATATTAAAATTAGACTATCCAGCAGTTACGTATGCAAATAAAGAAGAAAAGGAGTTATTAAGGGTTTCTGGGTTAAATTGGTATAAAGAACCAATTAAAAACCCTTTAGGTGAAGGGATGGGTTTGTTTTTAGAAGGTAAAAATGTCTCATGGGTTATAGAAGCATATCCAGGAAAGCCATTTCTTACAGCAAGATTAAGATTCACAAATAATACAAAGAAAGAGGTGAAAATACAATCATTAATACCAATTCAAGGATTATTATCTCAATTTGAAGATTATAAAGATGCCACAAAAGAATCAATAGTTTGTTTAGGTAATGGAAATATATTTGAGAGTATGACGGATTATCCACAATGGATAAATAATAGTTTTGATATAAAAACTCAGTGGAATTTAACATTATTTGATAAATCTATGCATCAAACAATTCTTACTGGTTTTCTTACATTCAAAAAAGCATACAGTAGGATTATTTTATCGGAAGACCCAAAGAAGAAAAAAGTATTTATGAGTTCTGAGTGTATTTTTGATCCTGTTATAAATCTTGCTCCTGGACAATTTATAGATGCAGAGCTTCTGTATTTATCAATTGTTCAAGAATCCCCTCACATTTGTATGGAGAGATATGGAAGAGCTATTTCTGTTTTTAACAAATTGCAGAAGAACAGTTCATTCTTACCACATGGATGGGATAGTTGGAGTACAGCACGTAATAGGGATATAAATGAAGATATCATTTTAAGGAATATCTATTTTGTTGATGAAAACTTGAAAAGATATGGATGGAATACAATTTCAATCGATGCAGGTTGGGAACGAGGTCCCGCTGACTGGGAACCCCATCCTGATAGGTTCCCTAATGGACTTAAACCTACTGTTGAAGAGATTCACCGAAGAGACATGAAGGCAGGCTTATGGGTAGACTTATTTACTATTCCAGAAGATTCAAACCTCGCAAAAGAGCATCCAGATTGGCTGGTATTGCCAGATTCAAGAGGTAAGTTGTTGTTAGGGAAAGATAAAAAAGTTTTGGATGTTACTATTCCCGAAGCCTATGCTTATGTCAGAGATATATGCAAAAAAATTTCTGATGATTGGGGGTTTGATGGACTTGTCGAAGCAGATTTTGTATATCATCTATTATTGGCAGAAGGATATCGGGATAAAAATCTTACAAAATTAGAAGTTTTTTGTCATGGTTTAGAATCTATACGAGAGGGGATTGGTTCTGACAAATTTCTGATGACTATGGTTCCTATTCCTATCTCAGGAATGTTTGCCGATGGAATACGTATCGGATTTGATAATAAACCTTTATGGTCGTCTAATGCACTCACGGGTAATTGGGGATGTGTTGAGTCATTAAACAATTTTGCAAGGAGATATTATTTATTTCCACATTTAGGAGTACCTGACCAAGATTGTGTTTTTTTAGGTCATACGGAGACAAACCAGAGATGGAGAGTACCCGAAGACAAAAAACTCACAACATCCCAGTTTGTCGCATGGGCTACTGGAACAAGTCTCACTGGTGGTGTTTTTAAAATTGGCGAAGAGTTTACCACATTAAATACAAACGAATTAAACATTTTGCGGAAAATTATTCCAAAGACAACTCAACCTGCACGTCCTATAGATTTATTTGAAAACCCATATCCACGTATTTGGGCTCTTCCCATATCTGGACATGCTCTGAATGGAATGATAGTCGCTGTATTTAATTGGGATGTCGGAAAATATGAAAAAGTACCAGTTTACTTAAATCAGTTAGGTTTAACAGAAGGAAAATTGTATACTTTGTATGATTTCTGGAATGAATCATTTTTAGGGATTATTCAGAATGCATTTGTTGTCGATGCACCTCCGTCTTCTGTTTCCTTATTTGGAATTCGTTTATTAGAAGATAAACCAATGTTTGTCGCATCTAATCACCATATTACACAGGGCATGTTAGACGTCGTTGAAAATACCTATGTGCCAACTGAGAACAAATTGAGTGGAAAAATGAAAGTAATTGAAGATACAGACTATTCCATAACCTTTTTTGTCCCCAAGAAGAAAACAATAAAAATGTATGAATTCTCTGTTCCTAATGTGTCATTTCGGGAAAAAGAAGGTGTTATAACGTTCCAATTTAATGTACCGAAGAATGTTGATACGTTGGAATGGAACATTTCCTTTGATTAAATGAGAGGAGATAAAAATAAAAATGTTTTTCAAATCGCAAAAACGTGTTGAAGAGAAAATAGTGTTATATTGTCAAAAATCAGAAGAATGTGTAAAATTAGGCCTTACTCTTATTACCGATTGTATCGGCAGATCTGAATGTGATAAACGGCAGGATGAGGTTATCAAAGTTCACAAATCTGAAAGTGTTGCAGACGATTTGAGAAGGGAAATTGAGTATTTTATCTACGAACGTTCCCTATTTCCCGAATCTCGGGGGGATATTCTTGGATTGCTCGAAACTCTGGACTATATTCCAAACCAAATACAAGAATCTGTGAAAATGTTGGTAGAACAAAGAATAATAATCCCCCAATTATTAGATGGGGAATTAAGGCAAATGGCTCAAATTACTCAGAAATCTGCTGAAATCACATTCCAGGCGGTTAGGAATCTATTTTCAAATTTTCGTGATGTTTTAGAAATGTTAGGTCAAATAGATGCCTTAGAAAGTGAAGTTGATAAAATTCAATCCGATTTAATTATAAAAATATTCAAAAGTGATTTTGAACCATTCCAAAAAATCCTTTTAAGAGACCTTATAAATGAGTTAGAAAATGTCAGCGATTACGCAGAGAAAGCTGGAGATTATATGAGAATTATGATAGTAAAAAGGATGATGTAAGAATGTTATGGCTGACATTAGCGACCGCTGGTTTTTTGGGCTTAGCATTAGGAGCAAATGATGCAGGTAATGTATTCGGGACAGCAGTAGCAACACGTTTTATTCGGTTTAGAACTGCTGGCATAGTAACCTTTATTTTTGTAGTTATTGGTGCAGTTTTGCAAGGGAGTAAAGGAATAGATACTCTTAGTGGAATTACAAACCAAACTGTCAATACGTCAATACTCATAGGGTTAGTTGTCGCATTTGTAAGTTTTATTCTAACAATATTAGGGCAACCAATTAGTCTTTCACAAGCAGTTGTAGGAGGTATCTTGGGATTGGGTTTAGCACAAAATAATGTCCAATGGCATATATTAGAGAAAGTAATTATCTGTTGGATTTTTACACCATTAGGTTCTGGATTTATTGCAATAGTATGTTACAAACTTTTATTTTTAATATTCGCAAAAATAAAAGTTGGAATTTTAACTCGTGAAACAATAATTCGATATGGATTATTAATTTCAGGAATAATGGGTGCCTATGCATTAGGTGCTAATAATGTCGCAAATACAGTTGGTATGTTTGCAGGTTCATGGGAGAATATCTCAAACACAGAATTGTCACTATTAGGAGGTTTGTTTATTGGTATAGGAGTAATCCTTTTTAGTAAGTCTGTAATGATGAGTATTGGCAAAGGAATTGTATTATTAGATGGATTTTCCGCATTAGTTGTTGTTTTGTCATCAGGAATAACTGTTTTTATCTTTTCCATTATTGGTGTTCCTGTAAGTTCTACTCAAGCGGTTGTGGGAGCCATTATAGGTGTTGGAATCCATCATGGGGTTCATACATTACATCCCCGTATGATTAAAGATATATTTCTTAGCTGGATTATAGCCCCTCTATCCTGTCTTATTTTAACTTCATCAGGTTATGTAATATTTATTACCTGAAAAATTAGAAAATCTCTAAGTATAAATCTTCAATTTACAAGTATTTACCATTTTATTTCTATAAATAAACTTTCGTCTGGACTGTCAATAACCAACGGCTCTCTAAAAATTATAGATATCTCATCAGCCCCATAATTATTCTTATTTATAACACCAACGAACTCACGGACAGAGTTATATTGCTTATTTTTATTTATATTTACAGAAATAGATTTGTATTGTGGCTTTTCTGCAGGTATGCCAATTTTTTTAATTTCTTGTTTACCATAGTGAAGTGTTAATTTAAGGCTTGTTTTTCGAGTCATTTTATTCATCTCAAGGACTCCCCATGAAGTGCCAGTAGTATAGAAGAAAGTACACGGATTTGTTTTTACACGAGGGTGGATAATTAATGTATTGTTATCAACTAGAAAACCAGAGGAAGCAAGTAGTAATGCATACGCCGACATAGCACGTGCATAATGTCCACCGCATTCAATTTCGCTCCAAGGATTTTTTCGATTTCCTGAATATCTTGAACGTGCTCCAGTGACTATTTCAGTTGCCTTTTCAAAATCGCCTTCATATATCATAAAACTTGCTATTTCATACTCCATTCCTGTCCATATCTCATCACAGTATAAAATGGGAGAATCGGGACGTCCACCATTAGGCCAGGAACACATAAGTAAACCAGGTTCATCATCTTCAGCGAACCGTCGTGGAAGCTGAGTATGACCATAAAAATTTTGTCTCCAATTATATTTGTAAATAGAATTTAAAGTTGTCTTAACCTGCATTTCAGGGAATAAATATCCAAGTCCGAGAATATGAGCCCACCATTGTCCTAAAAGTTGGTCTGAATGGCATCCTGGGCCATAACAATTCATTTGATTATATACTTCAGGACCTACGTCAGGAGCATCAAAAACATTGATAAAATATTCACCATTCCAGCATGTCTCTATATATTTTTCTACTCCTGTGTTAAACCGCTTTTGACATTCTTGTATAAGTTCGTTTTGTTCAGGCCCCCCTAACTCACGAAGCATATTCTCCATAGCTTTTAGTACTGCTAAGTATAAGCTCCCAATAAAAGTATTGGAACCGTAAAGATGAGTGTCATACGTATTAGGTTGTTCACCACGGATTATACCTTCACCTGTCGGGTCATGCTTTTCCAGAATATGCTTAAACACGTGCACAGCATTAGTCCATAACGGTTCAATCCATTTTCTATCACCTGATATTTTGTATTCACGGTAGAGTTTTAAGATAGTACCCAATTCACCATCTAAAGCATGATGGAATGGTCCTCCAATCTCATTTTTTAGTTGAGGTTCGGTAGGTGGAACAATGAATCTGTGAGGGATATAATGTTCTTCTTTATCCATTTGATAAACGAGTTCTTGATACCGTATCTGTTGCTCCAATTTCGGAAACAGGTAAGGTAATGTCTGTGCATAGTTATAAACATGAGTACAATTCATGGGACAACAACTATCAGTTCCTTCAAAACCACCGACAGTCCCATCTTCTAAAAAGATATATATAGGTGAATGAAGAGTAGCAATATTGGCAGAAATAGCTTCAAGCATAATTGAAGGTAAAGAGGAAGTGAACAAGTCTTTATGAAATTGGGCTGTTTGATTAACAAGGTATGATTGTTTATCCAAACAGTATTCTATTACTTCCCTTGCACTATGAAAATGATTGTTATAAAAATTTCCAAGGCGATGGTCATACCTTAATGGTGGGAGTGTCCAGAAATATTGATTCCCTCGAGTTCTGTTAGGAAAATACCATGCAACCAGAAATGTAACTTGTTCTTTTTCTCCACCATCAAGTTCAAATGGATAGGCAATAGTCCCATTCCATGTGTATCCTGAGTTACTTGCTCCATTACATTCAGGATTCGGAATAACTCCATTATTAGAGAAACTTTGCCAAAAATAGTTAAAGTTGTTCCATTGTGAACATGTTATTATCGCTTTATTGTTCGTTTTTTGAATCGCAAAAGCCATATTTCCCCATAAAGGATGTGATGAGTCAAGACCTTTTTGGGGTGTATATGTAATCCCTGATGGGATACTTAACAACGAAGCAAGACCGTCTTTCCTGTCCGTTGGCGTAAACCATTGAATCACATCCCCATTGCACCAAATAATAGATCCTTTTCCTATTTTCTGTTGAACAATTAAAGGAGTACCATTATTTGCTTTTAATAAAATCTGAAGGTTTTTACGATCAATTGGTGAATGAAACTTAAAATATCTTTTTTGTTTCAGAGAAATTCCATTTAGGTTTACTAAATTATTCTCTGAAGAATTTTCTGTTTGATAATCTACCCATTCTCCTTTTTGAGAGGTAAAGGGCAACCACGATAACAATGTTTTATAAGTCTTTTTATCGATAGGATATTTGTTGGATAAAACAATATCATCTATCAGGATATGCCCCCAGCCGTCTGTATCGTTATCGACTATCTCAATTTGTGCTTCCTTCCCAACATAATTAGAAATATTCCAGATAACCTTTCGTAAATTCTCAGAGTTAGAACCTGTAGCTGAAAGGACTTTAACACCATCTACAATTAAATCTAAATATAGCGTCTCTGGTTTATTACCACCCCCGATGCGAAAATGAAGAAAATGATGACGGATAGTAAATGTTTTAGATACCGCTTTCCCTGTTTTTTTATCATCCCCATTATACGAATTAATAAAATATTTTCCCTCATGACCCGTTATATCTGTTTGTAAAGGAAACTTACCATCCGCAGGGACTTCCCCAAAGGCATCACCTGTAATTGTCCAATTCTTATAATTTCTACTTTCGAAATTGTCTATTACCAAATCTTTTTTATGACCTTTTCGGGCATTATTTATAGCAAGCATCCAATCGAAAACAGAGTTAGAGTCTCCATTAAGAATAAGATGTGCTCCTTTTTGGACGTCCTCATTAATTTTCCGAACTACTTGTGAAGATAAGACTTTATTTGAAGGTCCTAACCAATATATATTCGTTGTGTCGTAGTCGAGCTGTATATCTTGATTTATGTCATCTTGAAATTGAAGTTTAATACCCGATGTATATCTTAAAGGATGTGCACTGTCATATTGGTTTGTAATAAAACGTATTGTTTTTGGGAAAGATTTTTGTTCACATGAATTTATCCCCATGTCAATCAATACTTTATCAGAATCTTCTTTAGTAGTATTTATGTTGTAACCTAATTCTGGATGAAAGATAGCTTGTATAGTTTCACCATTCAAAGTTTGTTCAGAACTTTTTAATTCGCTATATCCATCCCAACCAACAATATTAGGTATTGTCCCAGCAAGAACACCTTTAATATTGTTTGTTGAATTGTTTTTCAAAGTAAATGTGAAAAATATAGCAGGAAGAGATGAATTAAGTTCATCAAGAGGAATAAAAGGAGAAAAACATTCTAAAGAGATATCTAACGAAGGAGCAAAATCTTCAAATTTCAAAAGTGCAAATGGAAATTCACCAATAAATTTGATGTTATTAACTCCATCCGCAGGCAATAAAGGATTTTTTTGAAGTATCTTAGATATCTTTTCTGTCCCATTATCAATAAAAATCGAAAAGAAAGCATCAGAAACAGTCGCATTTGAATTAAAATTGTTGACTATTTCCCACGGACTTAATTTGCCATCTCCACGGATATAAATTTGTCCAGCCCCAAATCCACCCAATGGAAATGCAATTTCTTTTAAGTTGTCATCTGAGTAAATTTTATTAATAATAAATTTGGCTTCATCGATACATTTTTGTTCTGCATATACATTATTGAATAGTTGTAAGAAGGCTAATGGTGCCCATAAAAAGATAAAAAATAGTTTAAGGCTAACCATTTTTGAATACATAATCCATCCCTTATAGTTTATGTTTGTGTTTATAAACTAATTTTATATTTTTCCTAATTTACAAACGCCCCTTTTTTGGAACACATCTAATTTTAATGTTTTTACTGGCTTTGTTCTTCTGCCTTTGCTTTTGCTACTAAATCTTCCAATACTTGAAGTAATACCTCAGTTTCTATACCATACGCCATACATACCTCTTCGATAGTTTCGAATCGGCTAATACCACAATGAGCACAACCGCCAAGATGAAATGCAGCAAAAACCTCTGCTACACGTGGATGTACAGACATTGCTTCCGCAACAGGCATATCAGGAGAAAAAATTTTGTTTTCACTTTCAGACATTTTTATTCCTTTCTAATCATTATGGAATTTTATTTTAGAATAATATAATTTATTCGGAAAAAACAACATATTTTAAGGCTATAATATTTCGATTGTGGAATAACATTTAGGAAATAGTAATGAATAAGATAAAGTTAGCCAATATTAAAGAATTAATAAACAAAGAACATATAATAAAAAAAGTTTTGGGAAAAACATATTTAATTGAGGAGAGAAATAATCAGTATATAGTTTATGAATATATGTGTCGTCATCAGGGAGCAGACTTATCTCTTGGAACACTCAAAAATGGAGTAGTGACATGCCCAAGGCATGGTTGGCAATATAAAAGAGAAACAGGTGAATGTATCAAGGGTGATGGAATTCCTCTTAAACAATGCCAAGCTGAGGTTTCAGAAGGATACATATTTCTTATTATAGAATTAGGTAATTAGTAATAAGACTATCAGTCCTATTTCAACTGCAAAATGACATAAAAATGCCATAATGTTGTTTTCTCTTTTCATTGACCACCAACAGGCGAAAAACGAGAAAATAAACATTCCTGTCATTTCTAACATCGCTTTATATATATGGTACAGAGTTTCTACTACAGGAACAAGCAACCAAACATAATTCTTAGAAAGTTGTTGACATGAGCGAAGGAGTAAATGCCTATTCATAAATTCCCAACCAGGTAACCATGATATCACCCATAAAACTTGTTGAATAGCAAAAAACATTTTTTGATTAAAAGGAATACCTCTTAATCCCGGATAATACATCCGAAGCATTGGAGATACAAGAACAAAAACCAGTGATAACAAACATATAACGATAAATACCGATAATAATATATAGTCTGATTTCCGCCAACTTCTAAATGAAAACCAACCAAAGTTTATAAACTTGTAAAAAAGTACAAATGGAAAAATTAACCATAAGAAAAATTTTGTTGCATCAAAGTTTTGGAATATTAAGATATATGAATAGTATTTTATGACAGGTACTTTGTTTAGAATGTCAAAAAGGCTTATACTGAATTTACCCCATGATAAGATAAAGTGAACATCAAAGGTTATAAAAGTATCAATTATTAACACAGAAATGACATATGCAATGATAGTAATTGAAGCGAGAAAGGGAATTTCCTTATTTTTAACAGGAATATCTTTTTGTTGTTCAGTAGTTTTTGTCATAAGGTTTTATTTCTTTCCTATGCAATTTTTGACTTTTATAAAAGTCGCATAAATCACAAATTATACACTCATTGCATTTTGGTTTTCGGGCATGACATATATTTCTACCGTGAAATACCAAAAGATGAGAGAAGAAAGTCCAGTTTTCAGGTGGAAGTAGTTTCATTAAATCAAGTTCTATTTTATTGGGATTATCAGATTGAGTAAACCCCAACCGCTTAGCTAATCTCCCACAGTGAGTGTCAACAATAATTCCTGGCGTCTTGAAACACTCCCCTAAAATAACGTTCGCAGTTTTTCGACCCACTCCCGATAGAGATAGCAGTTCATCCATAGTTTTAGGGACTTCTCCGGCATATTTTTCTATTAATATCTTACACGTCTCTATTATATGCTTTGCCTTATTACGATAGAAACCAACAGGCCTTATTAATGTTTCTAATTGCTTTTGTCCAATATGAATGTAATCAGATGGCGACTTCAATTTCTTGAATAAAGTTTGACATACCTGATTTACCCTTTCATCGGTGCACTGAGATGCAAGGATAGTCATGATTAAAAGTTCAAACGGAGAGTGATAATTTAATGTACAGTGTGCATCAGGATAAATCTGGCTTAATTTTATATATACCTGTGTAGCGTTCTCTTTTAAAGTGTTGATTTCTTTTCTTTTAACCAAGTTAACATATCCTCTAAGTTCATACAATTAAGAATATCTTTTGGTAGTAATGTTCCTTTTCGAGCAGTATAAACTCCATATTTCAAATCTTCTATACCTTCGAGATTATGAGCATCTACAGAAATAATAAATTTTGTATTCATTTGTACAGCCTTATAAATATTTCTCCAGTCCAAATCTAATCGTAATGGATTTGCGTTAATCTCAATTGCTACCTGATGACTAACGCATGCTTTTGCAATGGTTTCTATATCAATTGGATAGCCTTTCCGTGAAAGAAGAAGCTTACCTGTTGGGTGTCCTATAACATCTAAAAATGGGTTTTCTATTGCTTTAAGTAACCTACTTGTAGCAGTATTTTTATCCATTTCAAGTTTTGTATGAACAGACCCAATAACCATGTCAAATGTAGCCAAAATTTCATTCGGATAATCTAAACTCCCATCTGTTTTGATGTCACATTCAATACCTTTTAATATTTTGAACGGTTTATAAATTTCATTCAATTTCTCTATTTCTTGATGTTGGTTTTCTATGTCTTTTATAGAAAGACCATGAGCATATCCAGCAGATTGACTATGGTCACAAATCACAAGATATTTAAATTCTCTATTAATACAATATTCTGCTAATTCTTCTATTGAGTTTTGTCCATCACTGTATATCGTATGACAATGAACAATTCCTTGTATGTTTTCCAAACGAACTAACTCTAATGCTCTTTGAAAAACAAAATCCATATCCGCAAAATTTTCTCTCAATTCAGGAGGTAGATAGGGGAGACCAGTAACCTGATAAAACTGATGTTCTGTCTCAATATTTATTTTTTGGTTTTTTTCTTTGTATAGACCATCTTTATTAAGGACAAAATCTTTTTCAGTTAACATTTTATTTATTTTTTCAATATACTCCTTTGACCCTGTTAACAGTAACGTATCTATGCCCAAATCCTCTTTATGTGATAAATGTAAAAAAATTGGAATCGGAAATTGATACATCTTAACAGTTCTTGAATCAATAACAGTAGTATTGTTGTCATAAATATGTATTGTATTAAGCATTCGTTCTTTATTATCTGACACAATAAGGAGATTAATATTTCGAACAGTATCACAATACCTTCTTAAACTGCCCACAATAAATATATTTTCAAGATTGATATTTTTTCCTAATTCTCTTATAAATGACTCTGCTAAATTAAGACCATCGGAAAGAAGATAATAGCCTCTCCATTCTCTTAAGAACTCAATACTTTCAATAATTTTAGATTCAATTTTCTTATTAAACCCTGGTACAGAAGCGACATCCCCTCTCAAACATGCGTTATAAAGCTCATCAATATTTGTAATATGTAAATGCTCATATAATGCACGAATCCGTTTTGCACCTAAGGATTGGACATAAAAAAGATCTAATAGTGATGAGGGATATTTACTTCTTACCTTTTCCAAAGCGGGGACAGGTTCATTATGAGCCCATGCTATTATTTTCTTCTCGATAGCTTCCCCAATTCCTTCCAAACTTCTCAATTTGCCTGTTTCAATAAGTTGTTCAATCGTATCATCCGTATGTTCAAGAGTTTCTGCAGCCTTGATATAGGAACGAACCTTAAAAGGATTTTCGCCATCAATTTCTAAGTATTGTGCCAATTCTCTTAAAGAACGAATGATACCTTCTTTGTCCATGTATGTTTCTACTTTCTAACTTCAAAACCAAGTGCAATCTTAATTACTTCATTTACATGAGAAACCAGATGAAATTTAATTTTCTTTTTTATAGATGCTGGAACTTCATCAAGGTCATTCTTATTTTTCTCTGGTAGAATCACTGCCTTAATACCTGCTCTACCTGCTGCCAATACCTTTTCTTTAATTCCTCCTACAGCGAGCACACTACCCCTAAGGGTAATTTCGCCCGTCATTGCCAAATCATGTGGAACACATTTCTTCGTAAACAATGAGGTAAGAGCCATTAAAATTGTAATACCAGCACTGGGACCATCTTTAGGAACCGCACCAGATGGAACATGGATATGTATGTCATTTTTAGAGAAAATATCATCGGGAATATTCAATTTTGACGCACAGGAACGAAGGTAGCTAAGCCCAATTTGTGCCGATTCCTTCATAACTTCACCTAATTGGCCAGTTAATATTAGATTACCTTTGCCAGGCATCGATGTCGCCTCGATAAATAAAATATCACCACCAGTGGGGGTCCATGCCAAACCTATCACCACCCCAGGAATCTTTGTTCGCGAAACAAAGTCCTCATAGATTCTCTCAGGACCTAACAATTCCTTTACATTATTTTTATCGATTACAACCTTTACAGATGAATCTGAAGCCACCTTTTTTGCAACACCACGACAGATATTGGCAATCTCACGGTCAAGATTTCGAACCCCTGATTCTCGAGTATAATTCATTATAATCTTTACAATGGCATCTTTTTTAATTGTAATATGTTTTTTGGTAAGGCCATGTAATTCTGTTTGTTTTGGAATAAGGTATCTTTTGGCAATTTCAATTTTTTCTTCCAACGTATATCCTGGCAAGTGAAGTATTTCCATTCTATCTCTGAGAGCCCATGGAATAGGTTCTAATTCATTAGCAGTAGCAATAAAAAGCACTTTTGACAGGTCAAAGGGTACACTAATGTAATTGTCTACAAAAGAATAGTTTTGTGCAGGGTCTAATACTTCAAGTAAGGCAGAGGAAGGGTCACCTCTAAAGTCTGAACCCAGTTTATCTATTTCGTCAAGCATAAACACAGGATTTTGAGAGCCTGCTTTTCGAAGCCCAGAGATAATACGCCCTGGCATTGCACCAATATATGTTTTTCGATGTCCACGAATCTCTGCCTCATCATGAATACCCCCTAAAGCAACACGCACAAATTTTCTACCTAAGGCACGTGCTATTGATTGCCCTAATGAAGTTTTACCTACTCCAGGAGGACCTTGAAAACATAAAATTGGACCTTGAGTATCTGGTTTTAATTTTCTTACCGCTAAATATTCCAAAATTCGTTTTTTGATTTTATCTAAGCCATAGTGGTCATGATTTAAAATCCTTTCCGCTTCAACCAAATCCAGCCTATCCGAAGTAAAAACACCCCATGGTAGGTCCAGAACAGTATCTAAGTAAGAAATGATTATATGATATTCAGGTGAATATTCGTTCATTCGTGAAAGACGATTTAATTCGCGAAACAATTCTTTTTTCGTATCATCAGGGGCTTTTAAGGCTTCTATTTTTTGCTTATATTCATTAATTTCCTGTTCTTTACCTTCAGTTTCACCCAATTCTTTTTGAATTGCTTTTAATTGTTGGCGAAGATAGAATTCTTTTTGGTTTTTCTCTATTGTTTTCTGAACATCCTCTCTAATTTTTGTCGAGGCTTGTGCAAGTTCTACTTGATATTGTAATTTCTCAACAATCTTTAACATTCTGGACTTTAAGTCAGGCATTTCTAAAATTTCCTGACGTTCTTTAATCTTTAACCGTATATTAGAAGCAACCACCGCTGTTAAAAATATCGGGTCTTCAATACTATCTAAAAAAGCTTTAGCACCTTCAGGGACGTTAGGGTTATTCTTGATTAATTCTGCCATTTGTGTTTTTATTGCAAGTGCAATAGGTTCTAATTCCTTAGGTGAAAAATCAGGTTCTTCTAATAGCAGTACCCGAACAATAGGATACGGAGCTTCCCTCATGATACCACCAGAAAAGAACCTTCGTGTGGCTTGAACGAATATATTTAAGCCTCCATCAGGAGTCGCATGTTCCTGTAGTATTCTACCTATACAACCTATAGAATAAACATTAAAACGATTACCTGTTTTCTCTTCTTTATGTTCCTGTTCGGGTTTCTCTGCGAGAAGAGCAACGAGTCGGTGACTTTTAACTGTATCTTCAATCAACATCTTTTCAGATGGGGTCGTAATATGTAGCGGTAGCATTGCCATAGGAAAAGGGACAATATCTTGAAGGATTATTAAGGGCAGTGTGTCTGGAATATCAAAAGTTGTAGGAACAGGTAATGCCCCATTAATTATTCCACTTTTTTGGTCATCTTTTTGCATAAATCATTCCCATATTACATATTATTTGCTGAATGTTAAAAATTATTTTGAAATATGAAATAAAATTATATCATATATTTTATAGAGTATTTTAAGATAGTAATCCGATTAACAAATGTAATCTCTATTCGAAGTTATACTGTAATATTTGATAAACTATCAGCAATGCTTTTTGAAAATGATAAATAAAAATAATTAGGAACATGATATGCCCAATAGAAATAGTAAATTTGAATTTTTATCTATCTTAATTTTCTTACTCGGAGTTGTTGCTTTATTAACCAATGGTTTTACACCAAAAATATCAGCCCAGAGTAACACCAAAACAGATATATATCAGGCGATTGAACCTATCGGACATACACTACAAACAATATTAGACGAGTATGTTAAAGAGGTAGATATAAATAAAATAGTGGAAGGGGCTTTAGTCGGAATGATGAGTAGTCTTGACCGCCATAGTTCGTATATCAGTTCCTCGGATTTAAAAACACTAAGAGACGATACTCAAGGTGAGTTCGAAGGGATAGGGGTGTCGATAAAAATGGATGACAACCAAAATGTAATCGTATTTATGCCTATTCCAAATTCACCAGCAGCAAAAGCAGGATTGAAACCATTTGATATTATAAGAAAAATTGATGGAATTCCTGTTGAACAACTCTGGAAGCCAGGAATGTCCGAACAAGAAAAATTGAGCTCAGCCGCTGAGAAGATTCGTGGACCCATTGGGACGAAGGTTCAATTAACAATTGAAAGACCACATTCAGATAAAGATAGTGAAACATTTGACGTAACAGTAGAACGAGCGAAAGTTCCTTTAGAAAGTATTAAAGAGAGTCGTATATTACCTTCTGGGTATGGATATGTTCGTTTGTCAGATTTTAAAGAAAATACAGCCAGCGATTTGAAGAAAACAATAAAAGAAATGTTAGATAAAGGTATAAAAGGGTTTATATTAGATCTGCGTTGGAATCCTGGCGGTTTATTAACTGCTTCTCAGCAGGTATGTGAATTGTTCCTTCCTAAAGATTCGCTGGTTACATACACTCGGAGTAGAGGACAGCTGACACAAGAAAATGGTAAAGATTTAGAACTGAAAACAAGAGACAGACCTGTTTTGCCCTTAAATATGCCTATGATTTTATTAGTTAACAACCAAACTGCGAGTTCCTCCGAAATTGTGACAGGAGCATTACAGTACCATCAACGTGCCCTCATAGTAGGAGAAAAAACGTTTGGAAAGGGAAGTGTCCAGACAATTATCCCATTACCTCCCAAAAATGAAACAGCATTGCGACTAACGACTGCACTTTATTACACACCCGCTGGGGTAACGATAGACCACGAAGGGATTTTACCAGATATCGTAGTAGAGATGACCGACGAAGAAGAACGATTATTGGCATTGCAAATGTATAAATCTTATGAAAAAGACCCTTCAAAAATTAATGAACAAAATCATGGCTCTGTTACAGGGAATGAGATAATTCAAGTACCACCCGAAAAAATTCAGGAACAAGAACAACTCCTTCATGAAGTCGGAAAAGTTGCGGGTGAAGATGCTGTTAAACTCATGAAAGAATTCTTCCGTAGAAAAAATGCTTCGGAAGGGACTGTGGAAGATACACAACTGAAAAAAGCAGTAGAAATCCTCGGAGAAGACCCAATTTGGGAAAATTTGATAAAAAAATACCACAAAGATGTGAAAGAAACTCAAAAAGAGGCTAAAAATGGTTCTGAAAAAGAAGACGAAGATAGTGAAGTTAAAAGGAGATTGTTAGAAATTGAATTGCAAAACAATACGCCTCCAGTTCCTTCCTTACCATAATAAAAATTAATACATTGGCAAAACATATATCAGTATAAATGAAAAAACATATCAATCAACCATTTGATTTGCAAACGTTAAGGAAGATATTAACGATGAATAGGTCATTTAATCGTGCAAATAATGAACTCAGGCCTATTTCTATTGAAAAAAGTTATATAAAGACCGCCCATGGTTCTTCTTTTGTATGTTTTGGCGAGACAAAAGTAATCTGTACAGCATTTTTCGAAAACAAAGTCCCTCCATGGTTAAGAGACTCTGGACAGGGTTGGGTTACCGCAGAATACGGAATGTTACCAGGGGCTACCTCCCAAAGAGGGGATAGAGAATCCATTCGTAAAGGTAGGTCTCAGGAAATTAGCCGACTCATTGGTAGAAGTTTAAGGGCTGTGGTTGACCTTAAACAAATTGGTGAATGTCAGGTTATGGTTGACTGTGATGTTATTCAAGCAGATGGAGGTACGAGGACAGCCGCTATTACAGGCGGATTTGTCGCTCTATATGAAGCATTAAAAACATCAGTAGAACGAGGATATTTAAAAACAATGCCAATAATTGATATTTGTTCTGCGGTAAGCGTTGGTATTGTTAATGATGAATATCTTGTAGACTTAGATTATAATGAGGATGTTCAGGCAATAGTTGATATGAATGTAGTTATGAATTCTAAAGGAGAACTAATTGAAATACAAGGTTGTGGTGAGCATGGTGTCTTTACAAGAAAACAACTAAACAAACTTATAGATATGGCTACTGAAGGAATACAAAAAATTATTGAAATACAAAAAAAGGTTGTTGAATGGGATGAAGGATAAAAAGATATTAGTTATCGCTACAGGGAATAAACATAAATTTCAGGAAATAACAAAAATTATGGACTTAAAAGACTGGGAAGTTAAATTTTTGAAAGACTTTCCCGAGTTTGAAATCCCAGAAGAAACAGGGAAAACTTATGAAGAGAATGCATTCATAAAAGCCAAAACATGTGCAGATAAATTAAAATTACCAGCGTTAGCAGATGATTCTGGTTTAGAAGTAGATGCCCTGGGAGGAGAGCCAGGGGTATATTCTTCAAGATATGGAGGTATTGAAGGTGATTCAAAAAGAAATATAACAAGGTTATTAGAAGAGATGAATACTATTCCAGAAGGAAAAAGAACAGCAAAATTTATCTGTTGTTCTATGTTAGTTTTCCCTGATGGCTTTTCTCATATTGAATGGGGTGAGGTAAAGGGACGGATAACATTCAAACCCAGTGGTACTGCTGGTTTCGGATATGACCCAATATTTATCCCGGATGGATACAAAAATACCTTTGCGGAACTATCTCCAGAGGAAAAAAATAAAATCAGTCACCGTGCCATTGCATTCCGAAAAATGGCTGATTTTTTAACCCATTTTAGTTATGAATATTGTTCTTCCTGATAACAAAGGGATACAAGAAGCTGTTAATGCCTTGATATGTGATGAAGTTGTTGCTTATCCGACAGAAACAGTTTACGGATTGGCAGTAAATCCATTTTCTGAACGAGCTTTAAACAAACTTTTTCAAGTTAAAGGTAGACAAGAAAATAAACCTGTGCTTCTTGTGGTTGGAAATATAGAACAAATATATGAACTTGTAATAAATATTTCTGATAAAGCTAAAAAGTGTATAGAAAAATTCTGGCCAGGACCTTTATCATTACTACTACCATGTAAACAGGAATTATCAAAAAAACTCACAGCAGGTCAAGGTAAAATCTGTATTCGTTGGACTTCACACCCAATAGCACAAAAGTTATCATTAGAATTTGGACATGCTATTACCTCCACTTCAGCAAATCGTTCAGGTGAACTACCTGCAAATACAATAGAAGAATTACCAAAAGAGGGAATTAACGTCGCCATTAAAAGTGAGATACAAATTAGGAAAGAACCATCCACTGTTTTTGACCCTGATTTGTGTAAAATACTCAGAGAAGGCACAATTAAAAAAGGAGAATTAGAAAAGATATTGGAAGAAAAAGTATATATCGAATAGTAGATTAATAGAAAGGAATTTATAATGAAAATTGGAATTGGTTGTGACCATGCAGGCTATGAAGGACCTCCACCATTATATAAACCTACAATTGTTGAACACCTTAAAAATAGAGGTTATGATATTGTAGATTATGGAACCTTTGGTCCCGAACCTGTTGATTATCCCGATTTTGCAAAAGCCTTATGTGTGGGACTTATCAAGGGAGAGATTGAGCGTGGTGTCCTTATTTGCGGTACAGGGATAGGAGTTTCTATGAGTGCTAACCGTTTTCGGGGAATAAGAGCAGCAGTATGTACTACCCCTTTAATGGCAGAATTATCCCGTACACATAATGACTCAAATGTTATTTGTTTAGGCCGTCGTATATTAAGTTTAGAACAATGTATCGAATTAATAGATATATGGTTAAGTGTGCCTTTTTCTAATGGTGAACGACATATACGTAGACTTAACAAGGTAGATAAATTGGGAGATATAACATGTTGAATGAAAAGGAACTAATACCTCGTAAAATTGTTGAAGAGTTAGATAAATATATCGTTGGTCAGGACGAAGCCAAAAAGAAAGTTGCTATTGCTTTAAGAAACCGATGGCGAAGACAAATGATTCGTTCTGACCTTAAAGATGATGTAATCCCAAAAAATATTATTATGATTGGACCAACAGGCGTTGGAAAAACAGAAATAGCACGTAGATTAGCAAAGTTAGTTAATGCACCATTTATTAAGGTCGAAGCATCACGATTTACAGAGGTAGGTTATGTCGGCAGAGATTGCGAATCCATGATTCGCGAACTGGTAGACGTCGCCGTTAATATGGTAAAAGAAGAGATGAAAGAACAAAAAAGAGATGAAGCAAAAAAGATAGTAGAAGATAAACTTGTAGAATTACTTTTACCAAAGCAACCAAGAAGCACTGCTGAATATAAACCATTTGACCCTACTCAGGGAGATGAAAAGCCTGTTATTCAGAACAAAGAAGAATCATTTGCTAAAGCAAGGGAAATATTAAAAGAACGATTAAAGCAAGGGTTACTTGAAGACAAAGAAATTGAAATTGATGTAAAAGATAGCAAAGGAATGCCTTTATTACAAGTGTTTTCAGGTTCAAGTTTGGACGAAATGGAAATTTCCCTTCAAGAAATGCTCGGAAAATTTATGCCACAATCTCAAAAAAGAAGAAGAGTCAAAATTAGTGAAGCACGTAAAATCCTTGAGTCAGAAATATTACAAGATTTGATTGATATGGAACAAGTAACACGTGAAGCCATAGACCGAGTGCAAAATACAGGTATTATATTTTTAGATGAGATAGATAAGATTGCTTCACGTGGCTCACCTGCTCATGGACCAGATGTGTCGAGAGAAGGCGTTCAAAGAGACATCTTACCAATTGTAGAAGGTAGTACCGTTTTGACCAAGTATGGGCCTGTTCGGACAGACCACATCCTCTTTATCGCAGCTGGGGCTTTCCATATGACGAAAGTATCAGATTTAATCCCAGAACTTCAAGGAAGATTTCCCATTCGTGTTGAATTAAAAAGCCTTAATAAAGAAGATTTTAGAAGAATCCTTACAGAACCCAAAAACTCCTTAATTCGACAATACATAGAGTTATTAGAGACAGAACAAATAAACGTGAGTTTCGCCCAAGATGCTATCGAATGTATGGCTGAATATTGTGAGAAAATAAACCAGCAAACAGAAGATATTGGAGCCCGTAGACTACATACCATAATGGAAGTAATCCTTGAAGATTTAATGTACGATGTCCAGAAGTACAAAGATAAAGAAGTCGTTATCACCCGTGAACAAGTGGAAGCGAAATTATCGACGATAATTGAAAATAGAGACTTAACAAAATATATCTTATAACTATTTGGAAAAGGAATATTCTTGTACCGCATAAAAGAAGTTGAATGCATAGGATTAAGTGTCGCATGTATTATTAGAAAAGAAGACTGGAATGAAAATTATAAACCCCAAAATCAAAACAAAGAAGTAATAAATGTTCTTAAACAAAACAATGTAAATATAAACGCTATTTATAGAGTAAGACAGGAGCATACAAATCAGATAAAAATTATTGACTCCCATCATCTTACTAATTCTTACAAAGAAGAAAATTCTATTGCGGACGGAATCATAACGCAAATTCAAGGACTCGCTTTATGTATATCGGTTGCTGATTGTGTGCCTATTGTTTTATTTGATGTAGTAAAAAAAGTTTTAGGGCTTATCCATGCTGGTAGAGAAGGAACGAGAAAAAAGATTGTACAGGTAGCATTAAACATATTTATGGAGTATTTTTGTTCCAATCCAGAAAATATTTTTTGTTATATAGGTCCCTCAATCGGTCCTTGTTGTTATTATGTTTCAGAAGAGTTGGCAAAACAATGTGCAAAAGAAGGTTTGGTAATAAAACAAGAAAGAATCATAGATTTATGGCAATCAAACAAAATTCAAATGATAGGCAGTGGAATAAAAGAAGAAAAAATAAAAATTTCAAATATATGCACGTGTTGTAATAATGAATATTATTCCTATCGCAGAGGAGATAAAGATTTAAGAAATTATGTTGTTGCTATGATTTGATTTGTTTATTGAAAGAACAATTATTTTTGTGTTAAACTATCTTTAGAGAAGAAAAAGAATAGAGTGGGTGTAATGCCCACTCTTTCTTATTATAAATACATTATTTAGGAGAATAATTGTGTCCACAAAAGAAAGAATAAAGAAATTGTGGATGACCTTAGAACCGTATGTTATTGAAAAAGGCTTCGAACTTATAGAATTAGAGTTCGGGGCTTATGGGAAATCTCCTGTTTTGAGAGTTTATATTGAGAATCCGACAAGACCTATTACTATTGACGATTGTACAGAAGTGTCATATATATTAAGTAATGTGTTAGATACCATAGATATGGAAGAACAATCATATATACTTGAAGTCTCATCACCAGGTTTTGATAGACCTCTTCGACGAGAAAAGGATTTTGTTCGTTTTGCAGGTGAAACTGTTCGGGTTCAAACAGATATGCCAGTCAATGGACGGAAGAATTTTAAAGGTGTATTGCAAGGTATCGATAATGAAATGGTTCTTGTTGATGTAAATGGAGAAATATTACAAATCCATTTAGAGAATCTAAAACATGTGAATTTAGTGAGGTAAAAAGGAGAAAAGGTTTGAACCAAGAAATTAAAAAAATACTTGACCAGTTAGAGTTAGAAAAGAATATAGACCGTAAAGCACTTATAGAAGCAATTCGAAGTGCTGTAGAAGTTGCTGCAAGAAAAGAAATCGGACCTAAATCCAAAGTTATTGTTGAATTATCTCACGATACATTCGAATTTAAAGTTTTTGAAATAAGAACTGTTGTCGAAAAAGTTGAGGAACCTACAACACAAATTGCCCTTGAAGAAGCAGTAAAATTAAATCCAAATGTAAACAAAGGAAATCTGTTAAAAGTTCCTACTGAAATAAAAGGTTTCGGAAGAATTGCTGCGCAAGCGGCAAAACAAGTTATTATTCAAAAAATAAAAGAAGCAGAAAAAGAACAAGTATATTCTGAATTCAAACAACGAGAAGGAGACCTTGTAACAGGTACAGTAAAAAGGGTTAGTAAAGGAGAAATAATCGTAGCATTAGGAAGAGCAGAGGCAATTTTACCTGTAAAAGAACAGACACCTGGCGAAATTTACCGACCAAACGACCGTATAAAAGCCTATGTATTAAAAGTAGAACGTAAAGATAAAAACCAAAAAGGACCCGTGATTGTTTTATCAAGGTCAGCTCCTCAATTAGTCAAAGCACTCTTTGCAAATGAAGTTCCTGAAATATATGAAGGGATTGTGGAAATAAAAGCAGTCGCACGAGACCCAGGGAGAAGATGTAAAATCGCTGTGATATCTCATGACCCAAATGTAGACCCTATAGGTGCATGTGTAGGACTTAAAGGAGCAAGAGTAAGAGCAATCGTTGAAGAATTAGGAGGAGAAAAAATAGATATTATTGAATGGAGTGATAATCCAGCAGAATTATGTGCACGTGCTTTAAATCCAGCAGATATAATTGACGTATCTGTGAATGCAGAAAAAAAACTACTTCTTGTTGCTGTCCCACAGGACCAATTATCATTAGCCATCGGCAAACATGGACAAAATGCAAAATTAGCATCTCGTCTTGTTGGGTGGAATATAGATATAAAAGCGGAACAAGTTCCGAAGGAAGAAAAAACAGCCAATGATGAATAACTTAAAAGGAAACTCTGTTCCGGGAGGTTGTAATTAATGCCGACACTTAAACAACTTGCAAGCAATTTTCAACGTATAACAAGAAAACAAGCAGAAAAAATCTTAAAAGAAGTATTTCATTTAGATAGTTTTGAGAAAGATTTGACTGATGAACAAGCACAAATATTATTAGATATAGACGATGCCCCAGATAAGCAGGAAGAAATAAAAAATAAAGTAATTGAGGAATTAACAAAGGCTGAGAAGAAAGAGAAAGGGAAAACCTCCAGCAAGAAAAAGAAAATGGATGAAGCTGGGGCAGAAGAAACAGTAGAAAAGAAAAAAGAAAAAGAGAAAAAAACAAAGAAAGAGAAAAAAGAGGAAAAAGAACACAAAAAAGAAGAGAAAAAAACTCGTGGGAGACCAAAATCAAAAGAGAAGAGAGAAGGAACCCTATTAAAAGAGAGGAAGAAAGAACCTTCTAAAAGAGGTAGAAAAAAGAAAGTAACAGAACAAGAAACAAAAGAGAGAAAAAGAACTCAAACGAAGAAAGAGGGTAGAAAAAGAAAAAAAGAAGTAGTTGGCAATGTTGAAGGTAGTATCAAAGAAAAAGGTGACATTACCAAAGAACAGGACATATCTTATCAAATAGAACCTCCAACCAGTGTATTAACTATTGAACCTAAAATTGAACCTCATGAAGAGGTAAAAAGTGATACAACTGAAAAGATTCAAGTACAAAAACAAACTCCTCAAGCCGAAATAGTATCGGCAGAAGAAATTAGTCCAAATAAGAAACAACCTATTGACGACACAAAGAAAAAAAAGAAGTCAAAAGAACAAAGTGTCGAAATTAGTATTGGTGCTGCTGTAGAAGAGTCAGAACCTGTTGTAGAAGTCGTGTTATCAGATGGAACAAGAGCACGTATCGGTGATGAAAATTTTGATGAAAAAATTCTAATGACCAAGTCAACAACAGAAGAAACAACAGAAGATATTATAGACCTCGAAGAAGATACAGAATACGAGTTATTGGAAAGGAAAAAACACAAAAAGGTAGCAAAACATATTCCTATCCCAGACCCAGAGGTCGTTGAAAAAGTTAAGCGATTATCATTAGAAAAACTAAAGAAAAAAGAAAAAACTCGTCAAAAAGAAGTTGTTATTGATAAAACCGATTTATTTAAAGGGCATGAAGAGCGAAAACCTAAAACCGATAAGAAGGATAAAAAAAGAGATAAGGAACCGAAACGTCAACATATATTTGATGATGAAACAATTATGAGAGAAGCTGCCGCAGTAGTCAAAGAATATGAGGCATATGGTTCAGTCTCACATTTAAAGAAAAAGAAAAGGAAAAAAGACAAAATGTCTTTTGAAGAAACTATGGAAAAAGTAGAAGTCCCAGTTATTGAAGTTAGTGGTCCTATGACTGTTGAAAATCTGGCTCAATTCTTAGAAATCTCACCATCAGATATTATTGTAGATTTGATGGACTTAAACATAATGGCAACAAAAAATCAGCTAATAGATTTAGATACAATTCGATTTATTACACAAAAGTATGGTGTCGAAGTTAAATTAGTTATTCCAGAAGAGGAAGATATTTTAGTTGAGGAACCAGATAAACCAGAAGATTTAATGCCTCGTGCTCCTGTAGTCACAGTAATGGGACACGTTGACCATGGTAAAACCTCTTTGTTAGACCGTGTACGTTCTACGAACGTTGTGGCAACAGAGTCCGGTGGAATTACTCAACATATTGCTGCGTATGAAGTTAATACAAATAATGGCAAAGTTGTATTCCTCGATACACCAGGACACGAAGCATTTACTCAAATGCGTGCTCGTGGTGCAAAAATAACAGATATTGTCGTATTGGTTGTAGCCGCAGATGATGGAGTTCAACCACAAACAATAGAAGCAATTGACCATGCAAAAGCAGCAGAAGTCCCCATTATCGTAGCAATAAATAAATGTGATAAACCCGATGCTCAGCCCGACCGAGTCCGTCAAGAACTGGTTGCTTACGATTTAATAGATGAGGCTTGGGGTGGAAAAACAATTATGAAAAACATATCCGCAAAAACAGGTGAAGGTGTTAATGAGTTATTAGAACTCATTATTCTGCAATCACAAATCATGGACCTAAAAGCAAATCCTAATAAAAAGGCACGTGGAACTGTTATTGAAGCGGAAATTAGTCGAGGTTTCGGACCTGTCGCTTGGGTTTTAATTCAAAAAGGAACACTACGGGTCGGTGACATCTGCCTTGTAGGTAATACTTGGGGTAAAGTCCGCACAATGTTTAATTCCGCAGGGGATGTAATTAAAGAAGCAGGTCCCTCAACACCTGTTTTAATATCTGGTTTAGAAGAATTACCTGAGGCTGGTGATACTCTTATAGTTGTAGAAGATGATAAGAAAGCAAAATTGATTGCTGAAAAACGAGCAGAAATTAAAAAACTACAAAAAGGTGAACAAGCTAAAGTTATATCGTTAGAAGATTTCCACGCATTAGTAGAGTCAGGAGAACAAAAGAAACTTCATATCTTAATAAAAGCTGATGTTCAAGGTTCTGCAGATGTATTAAAATCCAGTCTATCTGGACTGGGAAATGAAGAGGTTGGCGTTGAAATCATCCATTATAGCGTCGGAGAAGTAAACGAATCAGACGTACTATTAGCACAAGTGAGTAAAGCAATAATAATAGGATTCCGCATAGGAACAAATTCACGTGCTCAAAAATTAGCAGAAGAAACAGGCGTAGAGATACGTAAATATGAAGTTATTTACGACGTTATTGAGGATGTGAGAAAAGCATTATCAGGACTTTTGAAACCTATTATTAACGAGATAATTATGGGACATGCAGAGATAAGAAAGGTATTTCACTCATCAACATTTGGAAATATAGCAGGTTGTTTCCAATTGGATGGTACAACAGTACGTGGTTCATTGGCACGAGTTATTCGTGAAGGAAATGTTATTTGTGAAGATAGAATAAATTCATTAAAAAGAAATAAAGATGATGTTCGTGAAGTTTCTGCAGGCTTTGAGTGTGGAATAAAGTTGGAAAAATTTGAAGATATTAAAGAAGGGGATATAATAGAGACATATAGATTAGAAGAAGTAAAACCCAGTTTAAATTAAAATAACAAAATATTTTGGGAAGTAATTTATGGGGTAGCTATTGGCGTTTTACATTTAGATTTTTTGATATTTGGAGCAAGGTCCCTTAAAGAAAAGAGGCGTGTCGTTAAAAGTTTAACTTCTCAAATAAGAGGAAAATTTAATTGCTCCATAGCCGAAACTGAATATTTAGACTTATGGCAGAGAGCCCATATTACCGTTTGTGTCGTTTCAAATGAACATAAATTTACAAACACACAGTTGAATGAAATTGTAAAATTTGCAGAAAAAAACGCTGATGCACAAATGATTGACTATAGGATAGAAATGCTATGACATCAAAAGGAAGAACAGAAAGAGTTGCAGAATACATTCGTGAAGAAATTGCAAAACTTCTAATTGATGGCATTAAAGACCCACGACTTGGTTTCGTTTCTGTCATGGGTGTAAAAATGTCAAAAGACCTTCGATATGCCAATGTGTATGTAAGTCTTTACGGTGATGAAAAACAACGGAAGAGTTCTCTTGTAGCACTACAGAATTCTGCTGGTTGGGTCAAAGCAATGATTGCTCACAACTTACACATGCGTTATATCCCCGAAATACGATTCTTCCCAGATGATAGCCTTGATAGAGTATATGCAATGGAAGAGGTATTTAATAAAATACATGAAACACGCGAACAGCAACCCTTTATCCATCTCAATTTGCCAACACTTATTGAAGAAATAAAAACATCTGACCGAATAATGCTAACAACTCATGAACGCCCTGATGGTGACGCTATTGGAAGTTTGTTAGGTTTATGGTATTGGCTCGAATCACAAGGCAAAGAGGTTGTTTTCCCAATGATTGCCAAAAAAGTTCCTAAAATGTATTTATTCATGCCAAGAGCAGATAAAATCCTGACTCTGGAAGATGAAGAGCCACCTCATATTAATGTAGATACAGTAATTATTGTTGATGTTGCTTCATTAGACAGAATTGGAGACGTAGCACAATTAGTTGTACCAGCCCATAAAGTGATTGTAATTGACCATCACGATACACCAGGTGCAAATGGATTAATGGGTTTTATCGATGCTTCATATTCCGCATGTGGCGAAATAATTGCAGAAATGTTCTTAACTACTCAAACACCATTGACAAAAGAGTCAGCAATATGTTTATATGTAGCACAGGCAACAGATACAGGAGGATACCGATTTTCAAATACAAAAGCCCGTTCTCATCAAATTGCATCCGTACTCCTCGAAACAGAATTTGATCTCGAAGAAATTAATACAAAAATATTCGATACTATGACAATATACCAATTTGAATTGCTTAAACGGATTGTAAACCGCACAAAAATAGAAATAAACGGCAAAGTCTCTTATAGTTACTTAAATCAGAAAGACTTTGAACAGATAGGTGCAACATTAGAAGATTGCCACAATTTGGTTAATGTATTAAGAGACATAGAAGGAGTAGTAGTAGGTGTTTTATTCACAGAAATGACTTCAGGTAAAACAAAGGTTAGCATACGTTCACGTAAGGAATTCCATGCTGGAGAATTTCTAACACAATATGGAGGTGGTGGACACCAGTGTGCAGCTGGTGGTGTTTTAAATATGCCTTTAGAAGAGGCAAAAGCATTGATAATTTCCAATATAGAAAAAGAAATAAAGAAAAAAGAGTGAAAAGTCTATTATGGATGGAATACTTTTAGTTGATAAACCTTCAGGAATTACATCTCATGATGTTGTGGATTATATAAGAAAGAAAACAGGGATAAAGAAGGTAGGACATACAGGAACTTTAGACCCGAACGCGACGGGATTATTAATTTTATCCATTGGCAAAGCAACCAGACTTACAGAGTACTTTGTATCCTTAGATAAGACGTATGAAGGAAAATTGCGATTAGGTATTGTCTCAGATACGCATGATATTGACGGAAATATTATTCAAGAAAACCCTGTCCCTAAAATTACAAAGAAAGAAATAGACAAAATAAAAACAGAGTTCTTAGGAGAAATCGAGCAAATTCCACCTATGTTCAGTGCAATAAAAATTGGTGGTCAGCGATTATATAAAGTAGCTCGAAAAGGTATAACAATCGAAAGAAAACCAAGAAAAGTCAACGTTTATGAGTTCTCGATATTAAAAGTTAAACTACCAGATGTATGGATTCGTATATCCTGTTCAAGAGGTACTTATGTTCGTACCCTTTGCCATGATTTGGGTGAAAAGATAGGATGTGGTGCTGTCCTGATAGAACTACGTAGGTTAAAAGTCGGGAAATATTCAGTTGATAATGCAATTCCTATGGAAAATATTGTTTCCAAAGAAACCTTATCTGAATATTTAATCCCGATTGAAAAAGCATTGGACTTACCTGTTGCAGTTATCTCAAAACAAGGAGAATGCGAATTTAGTAAAGGAAATAAAATATTGAATGATAATATTATAAAAGTTGAAAATGGAACCATTGATTGGCTTCAGGTGTTCAATAACACAGGTAAATTTTTGGGAATAGGTATAATAAAACATACCGCAATAGGTCCTTATATTATTCCTAAAAAAGTCTTTATTACGTGATATGTATGGAAATTATTCAAGATATACAAGAACAAAAAGTAGACAAAAAAAATGTTGTCTTAACAATTGGTAGTTTTGACGGAGTTCATTTAGGACACCTTCAAATAATAAAAGAAGTCATTTCTACTGCGAAAAAACATAATGGCACATCTGTAGTCATGGTTCTACGACCCCATCCAAGAACCTATTTTTCACCAGATATCCCACTGAACATGCTAACAAATGAAGAAAAACAGCAGGAACTGTTTGAAAAAGCAGGTGTTGATGTAACTGCCGTTTTACCTTTTAATAAACATACCGCTAATTTATTACCCAATGAGTTTATCAATCAAATTGTTCATAATTTCCCAAATTTGCATACGTTAATAGTCGGACATGATTTTAGATTTGGTAAAGGGGCATCAGGAGACTATCAATTATTAAAGCAATATGCCAAGAGATATAGTTTTGATGTAAAGCAAATCCCACCGTTGATTATTGATGGTGAACGGGTAAGCAGTTCCTTAATTCGTGAACTTGTACTTGAAGGTGAGATGGGAAAGGTGCCTCAATTTTTAGGAAGAAAATATTCACTATCAGGAAAAGTTATTAAAGGCCGCGGGATTGGCAAATTACTCGGTTTTCCTACAGCAAATATTCTACCTTTTCATAATGCAATACCTCCTCATGGAGTCTATTCAGCTGAATGTATTCTTGCAGATGGTCGTGTCCTTCCTTCCGCTGTAAATATCGGCATTGCACCTACAATACGGCAAGAAGATTTCGCCATCGAAGCACATATCATTAATTTTAACGAAGATATACTAAATCAAAAAATAGAAATCGTTTTTCAC